>CAZDTI010000413.1:0-7834 GCA_964508085.1 uncultured Saprospiraceae bacterium
TGATTACTGAAGAAGCACCGCTTGATGAACATTGAAGCATAGATTTCAAGATAAGCAGTACGTAGGGTCGTACTCATCCACTACACAAACAACCCTACGTACCTGTTCTATTTTCTGTATGCAGTTAGTCATGCTTAACAACAATCTTCTCAGAAAATAACTGCTGCTGTTCTAAGGCTTGCAGAAAATAAATCCCAGAAGGAAAGTCTCCTACATTGACTTCATAACGCTCTCCCTTTTCCACGGAAAATTGAGTAATAACTTTTCCACTAACATCATAAATAACCATTTCTTTCACAGCTGTTGCCGAATTGTCCAGGGTAACATTTAAGACATTTATCGCAGGATTAGGAAAAGCAGCGATTCCAAAATTTTCTTCACTTTTGAAAGCTACGGTACGGGTTTTTGAATATTCAAAACTGCCATCAAAGTCAACCTGTCTTAGTCGATAATAATTTCTACCGATTAAAGGTTGCTCATCCCAATAGACGTATCCTTGAATTTCGGCAGTTGTTCCTGCCCCTGATGCTTCTCCGATGACTTCAAAGTTTCGTCCATCAGAAGATCGCTGTATTTCGAAATAATCATTATTCAATTCAGAAGCTGTTTCCCATTCGAGTAAGGTTTTTTGGTTGTCCACGGCTCTTGCTACAAAACTCAATAGCTCAACAGGAAGAGCTCCCTCATCTCCACTATCCACATGGTTGGTACCTCCGGTGGCAGCTGGACAATTGGTGCAGGTCATGGCTAAAGTACCATAGAATTTATTTCCGGTTGGAGCGGTGCGATCCACTGCTCCTGTTCCGCTAGTCAGAGCCAAATAAGTTGGGGAAAAATTAGTATTGTGAACCAACTGGAAGTCTATAGTCGAGGCCGGAACATCAAGAGCCACTCGAAATACTTCATATTCAGTACCATCTATGTAAGTTGTTGTATCAGTTACAGAGAAGGAGCTTCCAAACCAACGATTGTTGAATCCGACTTCGGAACCCTGAGCGTTTTGCCCATTAAGCGCTATTGGAACACCTGGAAAATTAGTGTTATTAACCGTAATAGCACCAAAGTTAAAAGTTGGAGATCCGTCAGGCCAGCGTACAAAAAACTCAATGTCCGACCAGTCAGTGGTGATGTTTCCTCCTCCTGGATTAGCTTTTATTTTAAAAATTAAATCATTGGCATCTTTAGTAATCGTTGCTTGAAAATATTGTGCCTGACAAAAGTGTATGGTAAAGCATATTAAGAAGAACGTGAATAGATTTTTCATAATGGTATTTTTTTAAAATTGTAATGTAATTTGAATAAAGCCTAAAGGGATTCGAAAATGATATTAGTAACTGTGCCCAGCACGTTTAGTAATTTTGAATAATCATTGATAGCAGGAGGTCCAACAGCCCGAACATTTCCGTCCATGTTGACATCTTCTCGGGTGTATGTATCAAACACGATATTTGTTTGAGATCCCAAATAGCTGAGCAACTTTGAATAGTCATTAATAAACGGAGGTCCGGTAGCTCTTACCATCGCATCCCCGCTGGTATTTCCAGCCCAAAGTCCCATGGTATTGTTTCCTAAGTCTGCACGGGAATTGGTACCATGAATCGCTGTACTCGGATCTGTATAATCAATAGCAGAAGCTAAGGAGCTGATCGACATGGCAGTACTTGTTCTGATCCCCAAATGGTTCCGATGTCTGACCGCTACATAATAATCATCAGCACTTACCCCTGGAAAAGAAATCGGACTAATTCCATTTAAATCCACTATATCTCCATCCTTTTGAATCAATCCAGATCGAGTTCGTAAAACTGTTGTTGGATTGTTTTTGTCCCGCAATTCCAGAAAAACCCAATCGACGATGGCGTCGTTACCAGTGACCGCCAAGACGGCAGGATCAATGGTTTCTCCACCACCACCGACTTGGGTGAACCCCAAATTTGTGAATGGTTCATTTGTAGGGAGGAGGTTTTTTGAACGCAATAAATCATTCATCTGACCTCCAGCATATGGTCCTTGAAACATTACCTTTGGCATCAACTTAATCCGGCTTCCTGCCAAAGTGAGGGAGTCCATACTATTTAGTCCTGTTGCTTCTACATAATTTGTAGCTACATCAGCGGAGTTTACATCGTAATAGTCCCATGAGTTTCCATTGTAACGGAAGGGCTCTAAATCAGCTTCTGCAATACTATTTAATTCGTGATCTAAATAACTCAATCGAACAGTTGCATTTAGACCAGTGTTTGTGGTAGGGGTGACGTTGTAATATCGAAGAATACCATTCACACCGTCCACATTCTGAGCGGTATGAGATCGTTTTATAAGGGTAGAACCGAAGTTCGCAGTCGAAGTAATGGCGACTCCAATATTTCCAGCGTTTATGCCATTTGGATTATTAAGGTCTTGTGTCTTTTGAACAAACCCACCATTGGAACCATGAATATAGCTGCTGGAAGATTCATTCAGGATTTGACCATTTGCAGAACCCAGTGTTAGGTTGTTTCCATTCAAGTCGAGGTTCCCAGAAGTCATGTCCAGTTGATTGTCAACCTGAAGGCTATTGGTCAATTTTGCTCCGTTGGCAGTCTTATCTATTTTTAGGTTATAAAAAACGGTATTCGATGTGCCACCAATAGATGCCTGCTGGTTATTAGCATTTCCTTTGATGATTACAGAACCGGTAGCAGCATCGAATGATCCGTTATTAATAAACTGGGTATTGTGTAAAATGAGTGTTGTTGCTCCGCTGATCTTTAAATGCTGACCAGTGGCAATCTTTAGGGTATGTTGGCCTTCAACCTGACTCAAGTAGGAGAGGAGGAGAAAGAGGCAAATTATATTCTTCATGGTGTTTAAGGTTTTTATTTTGATTGTCATTTCTATTGTAATTTTGAATGCTTTTGTTGTCGATACAAAGATGCGGGCAAAAGCCTCCTAAGCCTTCATGCTATGTTTCCAATGCTTCTTCTTATGATTCTGAGCCTGAAAAAAGCTTGAACTCATGTTTCGTTAAAGAAGGGACTTGAATCTTAAGTGACTGATTTTCATATGGTTAGGTGTCTCTTTTTAGGTGAAGACTATTTTTCGGAATTTGTTAAAATAGTAATGACTTTATTATAGTTGCTCTGAAATAATATTTGTTATTATTCCTAAAATGCTGAGCAACTTAGAATAATCGTTTATAGCTGGTGGGCCGGTAGTTCGAACGTTACCATCCATATTTAAATCCTGAGGAACGTAGACATTAGTGCGTATCGTTGTCGGTGTTCCTAAATAATTTAGTAGACTGGAATAGTCATTAATCGATGCTGGTCCAGTCGCTCTGACACTTGTATTCTCATTGGCATTGCCTCCCCACATTCCTAAGACTCCACCGCCGAGATCTTGTCTTGCATTTGAACCAAAAGTAAGCGTCGCTGAGTTCGTGAAATCAAGACTTATAGCGGCCTCCGATAAAGAGACAGGGCTGCTTGTTCGGATACCCAAATGGTTGCGATGTCGAACTGCAACGTAGTAATCATCAGCGGACGCTCCAGAGAAAATAACAGGAGAAGTACCATCGAAATCAACTATGTCCCCATCGCGTTGAATAAGCGCTGACCTGGTGTGTTGTATGTTAGCAGGAGTCGTTTTGTCTCGAAGTTCCAGGAAAACCCAGTCAACGATGGCATCATTACCAGTAATTGCTAAGACTGTATTCGTAACTGTTTCTCCACCTCCATTGATGTGTGTAAATCCGCTTAGCGAAGTGTAAGGTTCGGTTAATGGAATAAGACTGGCACCTCTTAAATTATCATTCATTTGTGTACCGCTGTATGCTCCTTGAAGTAATGCTTTGGTATTTAGCTGGACGCCACTTAAACCCATCATGAGTTGACCAGAACTTGTAAGATTATTGTTTAAACTAAAAGTAAGACTAGTGTTGGTTGCTGCGTCTGCCACGTCAATAGGAGATGCCCAAGTGTTTCCATCTGCGTTTTCTGATCTTTTAAATAAACTATATCCGGCAGCGGCATTGCCGTAAATTCCATCCAGGCCGGAGAACGTTACACTCGTTGGCGCGGTGAAAGTGGGATTCGTTCCATAATTATTTAGAATCCAATAAGTGTTAGATGGAACTGGAAGGGTAGAAGCATTTTGATCAGGCGAAATATTTAACTTTGAGACGACTAATTCTCCATTTGGATAAGTTCCACTCGCAGGAAATTCGATAGCGATATCTGTACCGGGAAAAGACACGATACCTCCAGTCGTCACTGTTTGCCGATTACTGGTTCCTCCTCCAACAGGTGCAGTAGAAGTATTACGTTGTGGACTCCCCACCAGGACGGCATGATTTCCTCTACCAGATTTATCGAAAACGGTACCGTTGGTTTCATTGAATTGATAATACCCACGTAGATTGGCATCCGTAGTAATGATGTCTTCTTTGGTCAAGTGCATCAATGCTCTGATTTCATTTTGCGTAAGCGAACGATCCCAGATACAGACTTCATCTATTTTACCATCGAAAGCCCAATCACTACTGCCCCATGGGTCGTAACCAATATTGGTTGGACCATTAAATTCATCTATGGCGTTTGCAGCATTGTTAACATATGGAACCCCATTTAGATAAACGGTCGCTTGAGTAGGTTCTATGACCAAAGCAACATGACTCCACTCATTGGCAGGTACCATTGGTCCTCCAGTCCAACCATAATGTTGATCGTTCCACTGATAATGTAGTCGATTATTACTTTGAACCCTCAATCCGGAAATGGTCGTTCCCGATCGGCAAAATACAATTCCACCAATAGCTGTTTCTACCAAATCAGGATTGATCCATGCAGAAATCGTAGCGGTATTGGAGTTTAAATCCAAGTTGGGTATGCGCGCATAATTACTGTTATTTCCTGGTAGGTCTAAAGTCAAACCCGGAATGGTATCCGCTACGCACATATTCCTCATCTTGATCATATTCGTTACGGTTTTCGAATGGGTATTTCCGCCTTGCGTAATAGAAAGTGTCACGTCATAATTTGATTCCGTACCGAATACGACCCGAGGATTTCGAACAGTGGTTGAACTAATCCATTGGGGAGCCGGACTAAATGTCCATTGCCAACTTACTCCAGTTTGATTGACAATGGAGTAGCTATCAAATTGAACGGTGTCCTGAATACAGTTTATGCTATCATTTAAAGTAATCGGTTGAGCAACTGGAGTTGAGTTTGCCACTAGCGGTGCTTCCCAAATTCCCCAACCTCCAGTAGCCAACCTTAACTTATTATCTCGATAAAAAGGAGCAAGTCCTCTACTCAGAGTAATACGAGGACGAGCTGGCAAACCACTACTGTAATCTACCCAGTCGTTGGTACTTTGATTGTAATAATACATCTTAAGACGAGTAGCTAAATACACCACATTATTTGTTCCGCCTTGGTACATAATATCAATAGGGTGTTCTCCATCAAGAGTAGGAGTAGTCCTATTAGACCAACTGCTTCCGCCATCGGTAGACCGATATACTTTTTGGCCATTACTGCCAAGGTTGGAGCAGACCCATATTTCATTTTCATCCAATGGATTGAGGGTGATTTCCAATTTATTCCGGTTAGTGGCAGGAATATTTGTCAACAAGCTCCAAGAGGTTCCTCCGTTGGTTGTGCGGTAGAGCAACCGTTCCTGTGTTCCACTCGGTTTAAATACTAGATAAATATAATCGGGATTATTGCGGGATATGGCCACCTCAAATACTAGTCCACCACTACCAAAATCATGTAAGCTTGTAAAAGAATTTCCGGCATCGGTAGACTTATAAATACGACTACCTTTGCCTACGTAAAAATGGTTGGCGTATCTTGGATCAAAATAAAAACCACTACTCTCAGATTCTCCGTACGATTCATTAGGTTTTATATTTAGAATAGCGAGCGTGGTATGCGCCTGTCCGATTACGTCAGGAACAGTTTGAATAGCGGTTGTTGTATCAATTCCTCCGGCTGCATAAAGAGCTTTTTTATTTTCTAAAGGATGAATGTAACCGGTAGATTCTTCCGTCCCACCCATAACTACTGATTGGCCAAAGCCATAGGCTTGATAGTAAGCACCATTCCCATTATGGAATCGACCACCCACTAATACATCTTCATTCCAACCCGTTCCGAAGCCCCAATATTCTGATCCATTAATGCCTTTTTTTCGAGAGGAAAAAGTTTGCCCATTATCTGAAGAAAAATCGACTCCACCATCTGTAGCAACTAATAGTTCACCATTAGTACCCACTTCTATATCTTGTATGTCAGAGTGAATGTGATTAGAACGAGTATCATTAGGCCCACCAATACTAATGAAACTGGTACCTCCATCTGTACTTTCAGAAAGCCGAAGAGTACCCACCCAAAGCAAGTCGGCATTAGTAGGAGAAACTTCGAAGTCAAAATTATAGAAACCTTGATGGTAAGCTATTCCAAGAGCTGCCAGGTTCCAGGGCATAGTATTGGCAGGCTGATATGGGCCTCCGTATTGACCAGAAGGGTTCGTCCATGTTTCCCCACTATCATTGCTACGCATTACTCCAATCCAACCAAAGTCACCTGTTTTTCCATTTCCAATCAGCGCTACATATACTCGATTAGGATTTGCTGGTGTTACCGCTATTTTTCCACCCAGCATTATGGCATTATTGATCTCTGTGGGGGAATAATATCCACTATCTTTTAATAGCCAGGTTGCGCCACCATCTGTACTTTTAAATAACTCCGTTCGAACGGCTGTAGTGTTATCCTTCAACAAATACATTATATTTGGATTAGTAGGATGAAAATCAATATCCCGACAACGATCTGTTGTAAAACCAGTGTTAAGCCAGGAAGCTCCACCATCTGTTGAAAGGAATAGGCCGCTTTGTCCAACAATAAACACACTGTCGGGCTGGGTGGGATGAAATTTAAGATCATCGGCCCACTGGCCAGCACCTAAATCGCCTACCTGCGTCCAGCTGATTCCTCCGTTCAATGTTCTATAAATTAAATTTACGGAAACAATAATAACAGTATCCGGATTTGTCGGATGTATTTCAAGTGCACCATATTGTCGGGCAAAAGGGGAACTAAGACTTACTGTAGACCAATTTAATCCTTTGTCTATTGATTTATAAACTCCAGCTCCTTCTGTTGCTGCATAAAGGATATCTGGGTGACTATTGGATTGATCCAATTCATAAACGTTTACTTGGTTAGATCTGGGGGTTGTAGTTCCTTCGCCATAAGTTTCAAAAGGTCCGATGGCGGTCCAGTTGGTCGTATTAGACCGATTAGTGGATCGATATTTTTCTTGTACATTTTGTAAATAGGTTTTTTGTTCCTTTAGCGAGGGAAGACGAATAAAGCCATCTTCATTAATGTAGTCTTTTACTTCCTTTTTCCAGTAAATATAATTTCTTACATGAATGTCTTTTGTCCATTTGTGGTCTTCAAAGTATTGCTGATAAGCAGTAGTAACTTCATGAACATTCGGATCTTCACCATACATCATTACGGCCCACTCAGGGGTGCTGCCGTCTATATGCACTACTGTTTTGAACCAATGTGGATTGGGTACTTTCGGTAAATAGCGTTCAATAGCATTCTGCGGTGGCAGATCTACTTGTGCGAATGAAGTATTGATGAATAGCAGGCCGATTGCCAATAAAAATATTTGCCCTAAGGCCTTACATAAACTGAAATTGGTATTAGACATGGTTGGTTGTTTTATTTGATAAGCCGTTGAAAAGTATTGTTATAAATTAGTCGTAGCAGGATATTGAAATTACTTTTCTGATTTGGTAGCAGTTACCGAAGTAGATGAATTCAAA
>CAZDTI010000414.1:0-4679 GCA_964508085.1 uncultured Saprospiraceae bacterium
TTACTTTTAAGGGTTTAGAATTTGTCTGTCCAAAAAGTGTTGACTGGCTAGATTTAGTTGAAGCCAAAGATATTTTAGTCTCGGATAAAATACTTTTATTTTCTTGAGGCAGAGACAAGGCTGGTAATTCGCCTACCTGAGCGGGTGGCAGCTCCCCCTTCGACAAGCCCGCCCGTTCCAGTACGGACTGGCTCAGGGCAGGCTCTTTAGGGGCCGGGGCTTGCGCCGGCAGAATTGTTGATTCCATTGAATCTGTAAAAGAAACATTTTCTTGTACAGATGATTGGTTTAAATTTCCGTCTAATTCAGAATTGACGGTTACAATATCTTTCTGATTTTCAGTTGTTACCTTTTCACTATCATTAAATAAGTACAAAGCCAAAGCAATAGCCACAACAGCCAAGACGGCCCCACCCCAAAGGAAAAAGAAAAACGGCCGCTTCTTTTTTTCCTCCTTAGGAAAATGAACCTTCGCTTTATTCCAGAGATCATCGGACGGGACATTCCAAGACTCTTCTTCAGGAGAAGAATCCTGTAGCCTTTTTTGGAAGAACTTTTCTATGTTGTCTTTCGGATTCATCCTTTGGTGTATTCTGTTAGTTGAAATTCTATTTTACTACGTAACATTTTTTTGGCTTTAAATAACTGAGACTTCGAAGTACCTTCTGTTATGTCGAGTTCTTTTGCAATATCCTTGTGGCCATAACCTTCTAGTACATACATATTGAAAACGATCCTGTAGCCGATAGGAAGTTGTTGTATCAGTGTTGTTAATTCTTTAGCAGCCAGTTGATCGTAAATCGTTTCGTTTTCTTCAGAGCTCTCTGGAACCTCATCAATATTCATAATCGTCTGGTGCCAACTGTTCTTTTTCAAGTAACGAAGCGCCGCATGAGACATCAGACGAGAGGACCAAGTCTCAAATGCAGATCGTTTTTCATCAAACTGGTGTAAGTCCTTATACACCCGAATCAAACCTTCCTGAAAAATATCATCCGCCTCATATCGGTTCTTCCCGTACCGCAAACAGAGCATGTACCACTTCGTTCGGTATCTCAGGTACAGCTCGCGCTGAGCCTCTTCAAGACCTTCTATACTTTCCGCTATTACTATTTGAAGTGCTTTCAATTTTCTGTATTTGGATATTCTGTTGTTATCTGTACTGATAAGTACTTGGTCAGAATTAGATAAAGAAAATTTCGAGTTTATTTTTTTATCAGTCGAGGCGAAAAACGTAGGCGATGCCTTAGCATCGGCGAGGCTTTTTAACGAAGGCCGATGAGAAAATAAGCCGAAATTACTTTAATTTAATTTTGTCCACGTACTTATATGGACAATGGTTTCCGATATGGTTGCCTGAAGTTTTACATTTTTTTAATTTAATTGGAAAACGAATAATAAAAGCGCCCCTTTTGCTCGTTTCAAACACCAAAATCAATCGAGTTTATTCTAAAATAAGGTAATACAGGCGGTCGTTCATCGCTGAACCGTAAACCAAGCTCCTAAATAAACTCGATTCTTACACCAAAAAAAACAAGGAATAGATAAAAACCTATACACACGTCTGTTGATTTATCTAATAACCAAGAAGCATCTCACGTTTCTTTAAAACCTTGTCTTTATGAACACATCCATCAGTTATTTATTTGCCACCATTCTTAGCCTTCTATTTTTCTCTGCCTGTCAAAAAGATACCGCTTTTATAGAAGAAGAACCAACCGCTGTTATAGAAACTACTAAATCCTACGCCAATACCCCTGTAGAGTTGTGGGAA
This sequence comes from uncultured Saprospiraceae bacterium, assembly GCA_964508085.1. Lineage (GTDB taxonomy): Bacteria > Bacteroidota > Bacteroidia > Chitinophagales > Saprospiraceae > CALGLS01. Next base: position 1,775 of record CAZDTI010000414.1, read on the forward strand.
TATTATCAACGTTTTGAGGAAGAAGCTGCATTACGAGGAGAAAACATTGATTTGAATAGCAAAAACCTGACCGCGGAAATCATGGAAATAGAGGATTATGGAGTAGCCGGAACCTGTAGTTTCAGCTCTCATGCGCCAAATCACATTGTGATTGATGAATCCTTTTTCAATCAGACAAGCGAGCTACTCAAGGAAATGGTTATTTTCCATGAATTGGGACATTGTGTGCTTTTCAGAGGCCACAATGAGGCTACTTATGCAAACGGAACCTGTGCAAGTATAATGCGAAGTGGTGTAGAAGGCTGTAGAGATAATTATCGGACGTCAACGAGGAAAGTCTATTTAGATGAGTTGTTTACCACTTTCTAAGTTGATTAAAAATTGCCTTCAAAAAGGGGAGCGGATTAAAGCTAGCCATGATTTTTAAGTCCTGCCAGAAGCTGGTTTCTTCATCTAAGAATTTAAAAATCTGCGTTGTTTTGTTATTGTTAAACATCGTGCTGAATAAATCTGCTCCCCTTTCATTTCTGTTTTTCAAAATATCCAACAACAAAGTATCGTATTTACGGAAGCGGCTATTGGCCACATTTCGAGAAGGCTGCTTACCTCTTTTGATATTTTGCACAATTTGATGTGCATACTTTTCTGAAAGCTTAAAGGCGTATCCACTAGAAGGCCGCACCCAACCACCCGCTGTGCCAATTTTCGTAATACTATTGTTGTTGTGTTTGTGGAATGGGTAATCGCTCATGGGAATGATGCCTTGTTCTGTATTTGAAACCTGAAAATTTTCCAAGCTCCAATACTTTTTTAGATACTCGCGCATCATTTGTTCATAGGCATTGTCAGGAATTAATTCAGCAGTGAATAAAGTAAACTCTACGAGCGCCTTTCGTTTGGATACCGGTAACACATAATTGAAACTGGTACTATCCTTCCACCTCAATCTAAAGTCCATCATCGTGAATTCACTGGGATCGAAAAAGTCTGCTTCCGTTTCAATAACCCAACCTTTAAAATGCTGTAAAAGACGACTGTGCTTATCTTTTGCTTTGAAAAAATCAGGATGAATTCTACTGTCAAAAAGGTGCTCTGTTTTGTAATTATTCTTTTTTCCAAGAATATGAACCCTGTTGTTTTTAATTTCAGTATTTATTACTTCCTCTGCTTTCCAATGGAAGTTTAGTGCCTTTTTTATTTTTGAAATACCATTGTTGTAAAAATCAATTCCGTGGAGCATTTTGTATTTGTAGTTCTCCATTTCAAGTTGTTCCGCTCCTTTTGATCCTATAAATTTTCCCTTAGCCCAAGCATGCTGCAAGAGTTGATCCCATGTCCCAGAACCCTCCTCCCAAAAACACCAGGTTCGATCATTGCTATCCTTTGCTTCTTTTTCCAAAACCAAAATCTGTTTATCGGCAAAGAAAGGTTCTTCCATAATAGCCAAGGCTAAATGAATACCGGCACATCCCGCCCCAATAATAGCATAATTATAAACAGTAGTAGTAGACATAAAAATATCCGAAGAAAACCAAATGAACAACATACAAATGATAAGCAAATACCTTATCGCCTTTCAAGTTTAAGAATTGATAAATGCTATGAAACAACAAAGAAAAACCAAACCAAGCTACGTAGTTTTGAAAGGGGGCCAGCCCTCCCTCAAAAGTCCAGAAATCAAAAATAGGAGCAGAAAATTCCAAAAATAAATCGAGGAAAACCATCAAGCCAGCACCTAATAAAATACGAAGTATCCTGTTCTTAACCAGCGCTGTTGCAATAACACCAGTTGTCAAAGTAAGTACCGCCCAATTAATTCCAATAAAATACGGAATCCCATCTAACTTAGGCCCCAAGTTTTCGCCATAAGTATAACTGCCAAATAAAAATCCATAATGCACGCCTACCCATTCCAAAGACATTCCTCCGATGAAGAAGAACATAATTCCTAACCATAGTTTTAATGGTCGTTCTGAAAAACTGAACAAGAGTAATACAAAAACCAAAGAAAGATTCAATGGCGTCTTTGGCATAAACCAATCCGCATAACCAAGACTAATCCCAATCATCGCTGAAATATGAAAAACCCAAATTAGGTAAATGGAGAAACCTTGTTTGCTTAGTAGAAAGTCTTTTATTGATTGAATTAAACTCATATAGATTTTAGTTACCTCTTTGGCTCTGATACTAAATCCCCCACAATCTTGGCGCTCAACAAACACAAGGGAATCCCTCCGCCCGGATGAACCGATCCCCCACAGAAATACAAATTCTTAAGTTGACTAGAAAAATTGGGATGCCTCAAAAAAGCTGCAAATTTAGAATTACTAGAAGCACCATACAGAGAACCTCTGTGCGAACTGGTCTTCGATTCTATCGTAATCGGATCTAAAACAGATTCTGTTTCAATTAAACTTCGCACATCCACTCCCAAGATCCGCTCTATCTTTTTCAAAATATTTTCCCTCGCTTCCTTTTTTAATTGATCCCAATCTTGCTCAAAATTCCCAGGTGTGTTGATCATCACAAACCAGTTTTCTTTTCCTACGGGCGCATCTGTCGGATTGTCTTTAGCAGTTATGTTAATGTAAATGGTAGGGTCATTAAAAAGGGTTTTCTTTTCGAAAATGTGATCAAATTCCTTTTTGTAATTTTTACTAAAAAGAATATTATGTAAATCTAACTCTGGAAAACTACGGTTCATTCCCCAGTAGAAAATTAAAGCAGAACTAGATCGTTCCTGAGACAATACTCGCTTGGGTTGTTTAGTATCTTTTAATAAATGTTGATAAGTCGAAAAAATATCCATGTTGGAAACCACAAGGTCAGATTCGTAAGACTCTTGTTTAGTAGAGATGCCGATTGCCTTTCCGTTTTGATGGTTTATTCTTTTAACAGGACTATT
>CAZDTI010000414.1:4779-7799 GCA_964508085.1 uncultured Saprospiraceae bacterium
GAATTTATGGACAAGTTGGACATTTTAAAAACAGACTTCAGCGTCTCCTTACTTAAATAAGTCTGCCAACGATGTAAAGACTTTTCTAAAAAAACACCAGCAGTTGCTTCGTATTTCTTTCGACTGTTATTTAGGTACGTTTGTATTTTTTTTGCTGGAGTATCGAAGGTTTCCGCGGCTTCCGATATAAATTTAGAAGCATCCGCATTCGCTGAAAAACGAGTTCCATCTTCCCAAAAGTAATTGCAAATAAGTTCCTTGGATTTGTATTCAAAATAATCACTAGCTTTCAAATCGTACAACTCAAAAAGCTCATCTACCAACCAAGGCATCGTAAACAAAGAGGGCCCAGCATCAAAGCGAAATCCGTCTTGCTCAAAAGCGGTCAACTTACCACCAGGATAACTATTAGCCTCAAATACAGCTACAGAATAGCCCTTTTTATTCAAGCGCAAAGCACTCGCTATACCCGCGACCCCCGATCCGACAATGATTGCTTTTGACATGATGAATTGTTTAGGAATAACAACCGATTGAACGGTGATTTGTTTACTGCCTTTACTTTTCTTCCGCCAACAATCTAAAACTCATCCGATGATGCTTAGTGGTCCCCAATTCTGCGATCGCTTTTCTATGTGCCTTTGTCGGGTAACCTTTGTTAGAAAGCCAGGAGTAGCCGGGATGTTTTTTCGCAATTCCATACATATATTCATCCCGATAAGTCTTCGCTAAAATGGAAGCCGCGGCAATGGACATGTATTTACTATCTCCTTTCACGATACAAGTATGTGGAATAAATTGGTAAGCATTAAAACGATTGCCATCGATGAGTAAAGATTCCGGCCGAGTATCCAGCTGGTCAATTGCTCGGTGCATGGCTAGAAAGGAAGCGTTCAAAATATTAATCTCGTCAATCTCTTTTGGGCTGACCTGACCAACGGCCCAGGCAATAGCTTCCTTTTCTACAATTGGACGAAGCAAGTCTCTCTGCTTTTCTGTTAGCAGTTTGGAATCAGTCAGTAATGGATTTTTGAAATCTTTAGGAAGGATGACAGCAGCAGCGAAAACAGGCCCTGCTAGACAGCCACGGCCGGCTTCATCACAGCCTGCTTCGATGGCTTTTTTATTGAAGTATGGTGCTAAGCTCATGTTGGTGGTTCTCTCTGTTTAGGGGGAGATTATTTTTTGTGAACGCCCTTAACCACCAAGGTAAGTATTATTTTTGGAGAACGAGAAAGGTCACTCGTCGATTTTGCTGACGACCTGCCTCCGTATCGTTCTTGGAAATAGGCCGATTACTGCCATGCCCCTGGAAGCGTGTTCGTTTAGCCTTAATGCCATTTGCCATTAGGTAATCTACAACAGAACGAGCGCGTCTTTTAGACAAGGCAATGTTGTACCGATCTCCTCCTCTGTCATCCGTATGACCCGCTACTTCGATGATCATCTCAGGATGTTTTTTCATCAGGTAAACCAATTTGTCGAGTTCAATAAAAGATCGCGGTAATAATTCGGCTTTATCTGTGTCAAAGAAAATGTCTTTAAGTGTTACTAACAATCCTTCTGTAATAGTAATGTTGATGAGGTCGTCTTCTTTAACGGGGACCGGTATTAAGGGTTGTTTTTTCTTTACTAAAATGTCGTCAACGTAATAGTACGCATAGTTCAGTTGATTGGCTCCTGCGCTTTTTGTCTTAGCTAAAGAATCAGGAAAAAAATTGCCAATGGTTAAAAATTCAGCTTCGGTAGTAGCAGTGAACTCTCCATGAATCTTGACCCATTTTCCTTCTGCTTCAATAATGCGAGTAGACAAAATCTGAGGCTCAACATCCAGCAATGCATCTATACCTTCGTGTTGTTTTTCTTTAGAGAAATACATTCCCAAATTATTAGCACGAAGCGAGCGCGATAAATGCGTTGTCCAAAATTCAGCATAATAGCGCTGACCAATAACCATCGGCTCGCTCAATCGAATTTCGATATATTCTCTGCAATGGGGCTTGCCATTTTCGCAACCATAAGTGGTAATGCCTGCCATAGATTCTCCCGTTCGGGCTTCTTGATCTCCAAAACCTTTAGCGGCCCATTGTGTAGGTACACGTACTTTTGGCCCAAATACATCAGGAGAAGCGGTAGTGGCCGAAAACCAATACTTCATTACAGACGTAAAATGTCCGCCTTTATAAAACCAACCGATTGGCGTACTGGAATATTTCTCAAAACTAGGATTCGGGATGATATTAGTGGATGGTGGAGCTTTTTGCGCTTGCAAGGAAAAGCTCATTAATAGTAGTAATAAGAAGATATGAAGTATGGGTAGTTTCATTTTCAGTTGGGGTTCTGTCCTTTAGCCTCTATAATTCTATTATAAAAACCCCATTTAGTACGATTAAATTATCTGAACCCCGAGAATTCCGAAGAAATATCACGAGGGTATATCAAATAAGTTAAATCAATAATTTGGCCAGTAATTCGCGGACGAATTTACTTAATTAGCGGTGCATTCTCTGCGGAGTAATTTTCCTCTTTTTCGGGTATATTTACCCCGTGTTGAAAGCGATAAAGCGTCTTAATTCCCACATCTTCAACGATTTGGTTGTGAATAACCTGAAGGAGCGGTGTATTGATGCCAACAGCCTCTGAAATCTCCCGAAGGGCTTCTGGAGATTTATTTCCTTTAAACAAATCGAAAACAGTACGAATTCCAGCCTGGCGTAGGAAGGGCATGTTCTCTTTAGCATAACAAAGCAATTTAGCCTGACCAATCCAATCCAGAAGCATACGAGCACCAAAGGGGGTTTCTATCAAAAGGCCGGTCAAACTAGCAGTAGCTAAATTCTGAGCATTGTCGATTCCGATTTCTTCAAGGCGCTCTTTATGCTGTAAGCTGATGCCTTCAATGTTGTAAAGGGACAAGGTATCTTCGTTTAATTTATCGGGAGAGAAATACTGTTGATACAAATTGACAAGGTAGCTCAAAATACGCTCGGGAAACATACCCGTCAAAAAGGCAATGGCAG
>CAZDTI010000415.1:0-7750 GCA_964508085.1 uncultured Saprospiraceae bacterium
TTAATGATTATATGGATGAAGCGGATGCCCGTCTTTTTTCTTTCAATAATTTTCCAATCCAACCCAACCGAACTTATGAAATCAGTGCTTTGATTCGTACTGATTTTCCTCGAGAAACCTGGGAAATTAACTGGGGTTTTCATGGCGTAAATGGCGAAGAGTTATCACTTGGTGGTCGCTATGGAGGGATGCCTGCCATTACCAATGGACCAGACGGTTGGGAGCGTTTCACCTGGCGATTTACACCGCATTGGGATTTGAGCTATGATGAGGTCAAAGTCTTTTTGGGTTTTCACGAATACGGTCCTGGTTTTGATGACAATGTTTTGTTTCAAATTGCTGATTTAGCATTTATTGAATGTCCCGAAATTGATTTGACAGCCTTTCCACCAGGAGAGGGCGTTACTTTTCCCGGCGGCCCAGGTAATCTTGAAATGGCAGTAGAAGACATTAGCGAAGATGGGGATATTTTAACGGCAACCGTGACCAGTGCAGATTATGTTTTCGACCGTGGCGCAGGTACTTTAGAGGTACATCAACGAATTGATTATGAACGACTGTTAGCAAAATACGAAGGCTTGCCATTGTCAGGTTTAGTGCTGCAAAGTCAAAATGCAAAGGAGGCCGTTTTAGTTGGCAATGACTTAACCATTGGTATCCAGGCGGACGGTGCATTGGTGATGAGTCCGCACAACGAAACAACCTTTACTTCAACAAGTATTATTGGTGGAGATTTCAACCGTTTGGAAGGTGGAGACTTCTTTTCGCTGGATGATTTTGGTGGTTTTACAACCAGTATCTACACCCCAAAAGGAACGGGTTTGACTCCACAATTAACACCAATTACAGCCAATTTACCTTTTGTTGGTTTGAACGCTGCGGACCTTGAATCAACAGGGGCAGCCGATGAGAATTGGCAAACAGAACTCACGGTTCGTCCCGGAGAGCGCGTGTTTATTTCTGCCTTTCCAAGCCGTCCCTATGATTGGGAAAAATCCTTTGAATATGCCTGGTCACTTTCTGATTGGGGCTTTCCGACTGATGAATACGACGAGCCTGAATATGTGGATGCCTGGATTCTTTGGAATATCAGTCAACGGGGTTGGGGGATGTCATTTGGCGAACGTTACGAATTACGTGAAAACGTGCCGTATCAAGGTCATTGGGATGCCATCAATGCGGAAGGAGATGATTGGGGTGCCTATTTTAGTCAATGGTTTTATTATAGCAGGGATGGAGAAGAATGGGCAAATGAAGTACGACGATGGAAAGACGAATATGGAATGAGTGCAATGTATTCAGATGGTTTGGCAGAAGATGATTTTTTAGAATCGTACATTGCCATGCGGCTATTGCGTGAAGATGTTTTCCCTGATGGTAATATTTTGATTCACGACTCTTATCCACAATCGGGCGTTCCCACCGCAAATTATAAACCTTTTATTCACGCCTATGCCACCTCTACCTATATGGGAGAATACGCCATAATAGATGCGGGCGAGGAATGGGAATGGGCACGCCATGTAATGGGACAGTTTCGACGAGCCAATTGTTTTGGGATTACAAAAGGAGATGAATGGACAGGCTTTTATAACGTTAATAAATATCTTGTGGCTTTAGTTTGGGGAGGAAGAGGGCGTCCTGATGTAAGCAATTACGATGAATACATTGATGTCTTGAATGATTTGAAAACCCTATGGCAAACCTATGGCAGCGACCCTTACTTTTTTGATCGATATTATCATCCTGAAGCACAGATTCTTACCGGTTATAACATTGGTCGTGCAGGAATGCCAATAGACCAATTTAATGTTGATCAAACAGAACTTGTCCTCTCCAGTTGGACTCCGAACGCCACCATTCATTACACCCTTGATGGAAGCGAACCAGATATAAATAGTACGCCTTATACTGGACCAATTGCTTGGGAAAATACTTATGGACTTCGTGCTAAAGCCTTCAGGTCAGATTTAGACGAAAGCCGACTTTTGGAAATTAACGGAGATACATTTACATCCAACAGTGAAGTTTTAGTGGATAAAATTCAGCCTTCATTGATAACCGCTTTTCCAAACCCAACCAGTTTTGAAACAAATGTTCGGTACTTCTTACCAAAAGGATCTGCGGTGGAAATGCAATTAATAGATGTTGCAGGCAAAGTTGTTCGGGCGTTTGGGAATCAAGAAATGATTGCAGGTTATCATTTGCAAGAAATCGAAATTGGAGATTTGGAGAATGGCGTTTATTTTGTAAAAATGGAAGTGGATGGGGTGGCCGTTTCCCCCTTGAAACTAATGGTGATCAGGTAGCTTTTGGAATTCAACGAAAGGTTTTTTAATTATAAAGTGCCTTTAGATATTGAGCTCCAACCAAGTATAGGTCAAATATAGGTGGTAATGAATGTCATAGACTGACAGTTCCATACAATGCGCAATAAATTGTATAAATTACAGCGTATTAATTTTTAGTAATTACAGTCTAATATTTGGAGTAAAAATGAGAATACTAATTGCAATTATATTTGGCCTGTTAATGTCAAATTGTTCCCAGGAAACGAATAAACCAATTTTTGAACTAGATCATTTTAATATATGGGTTCAGCATCCTCAAGAGGCAAAAGACAAGTTAGTAGAATTGGGGTTTACTGCGATTCCTGATTCATTAAGCCTAATACATCGCGGTCAAGGAACAACTGGTAGGTATTTTTACTTTTTGAATACTTACTTGGAGTTTATTTATATTAATGATTCTACAGAATTCCACAACAACAACCTAAGGAATAATGAGTTAGATTTCCTGGAGAGGTCAAAGAATGCGATTAACGGGTATTCCCCATTCAGTCTCTGTCTGAGGATGAATGATTATAACAAAGACAACATCCCATTCGATGTGATTGAATATTATCAGGACTGGATGGAGGATGGAACTAGAATCTATAGTGCTAAAAATTCAAAACTTAATAAAAAGGAGCCATCGATATTTGTAATGTTTCCAGAAGGAGAATATGGGCCATTTGAAAAGATGGAGGACCTTAAAAGTATTCCAGAAGAATATGCAATTTGGCGAGAGTTTTATAAGCATAAAAACGGAGTTGAAAAAGTCACTAGAATAGAAATATATTCAAACTTTACCCCCAATTCAAATAGCAAAAGTTTAAAGGCAATTAAGGAGATTGATAATTTAGAATTGCTAAGTGGAAAGGAATATGTTATGGAAGTATATTTCGATAACAATAAACAGAATAAAAGAATTGATTTAAGACCTGAAATCCCTTTGATATTAAATTGGTAGTTAGAGACTAAACGCAAATCAAATGGGAATAATAGAAGCCTTAAATCAAAATAGAAGTTTAGGTGAAGACTTGTCGCATATAGAATAAAGTAAAAACGGACTGCAATATCGTGTCAAACTCACCAGATTAGAAAGTATATTGTTATATATTTCTATTGCTTAGTTATTTAGCTATACATTATTAAAAATAAATGGAACGAAAGAAAACTAGTTGGTACCTCAGAAACATATTGAATGTTATGCTTGTTTCCATGTATGTAATTCCTTTGTCCATTACCTCATTTTATGAAGAAGAGGATGTTGAGGAATTAGAATATAATTTTATATACGACGATATCTCTGTACTAAGTCTCATGACATTATTAAGTTTGATTTGGGTTTTATATCAAAACGCTACATTAAAATGGATTAGAATTGGATGTAAAATACTTCTACTTCTATTTGGTGGATTAATAATGTTATATGGTATAGGAGGATTAATTTTACCAATTCAAGATTTTTATCCCTATGCTGGATTATATGTTATGTTAACTATTCTTCCAACTTTGTTGTTAATATTTTTATTTGAATACAGGGAAAAGGAAAGGTTTAAAAATAACCCATATGCCAACATTTTAGATGAAGGAGAATTGTCCCGTTTAAAAGAATAAATTTAAATCAAGATACACAAAAAGCAAAGACATTAAGATTCAACAACATAAAACGCCAATAAAAGTAATCAACAGAATGGGGGAGAATTATAGTCCTAATTATTATGAGATCGAAAGAATATTTTAGAAAAACTCCATCGGAACGATACCTCAATTTAAGGTGCCGCTCCGATGGAGCTCAATGACATTTTTTCGCTAGGGCTACAAAAATGTCGCTCATCTGGAGCTATAGTTTACATCTTTCGTTTCCAGCTTCCTTTTTATCATCGTCAAAAAAAACAGAAATATGCTTTCTTAAATATCTAATAATCCTTCCATCTACAAACAAGATTTATCGACTACTTTTTTAATCTCGAAGATCTTCAATCACTTTAGCATCCACCCAATAAATATCTTTATTGCTGGTATAGAAAAAGTATTTTCCATCTTTAGTGACAAAGGGACAAAGCTCGTGATTTTTACTGTTGATTAGCGAGCCCATATTTTTCGATTTGCTCCATGTCCCATCGGTATTTTTAAAGCTGACATACAGGTCGCCTCTTCCCATACCATCTAGCCGTTTTGCACAGAAAATGATGTAGGATTCGTCAGGGGCAATGAAAACATCTGCTTCATAGTTTGAGGTATTGATGGAATTGCTTAAGGAGCTTGCTTCTTGAAATTCCTCATTTAAAAATGGGGAAGCGTAAATGTCAAAGTTATCTCCTGTTTTATTGGACGAAAAATACATAGTGCCATCATTCGTAAATGAAATGTAATATTCATCCAGGTCTGAGTTGATATTGGATCCTGCGTTGAAAGGTTTTGTCCAGCCCTTATTGGTTCTTTCCACATACCAGATGTCATAATCTTTTAATTTTCCTAAACCATCCATTGGCATTTGGGAAATGAAGTACAAGCGATCTTCCTCTGGAGATAGAAATGGATCGTTATAACCAAATCGTTCATCTACCAAAATTGTTATAGGGTCACTCCAGGTGCTTCCCTGAAGGTTTGAATATCGAATCTCAGATTTACCATCTACATCCACGCCATAGAAAAACTCCGTCCCCTTTGCATTGAAAACGGATCCAAACTCATATTCGTTTTCCATAGAAATGAGATTGGGTGCAAAAACCTCCGGAGTTTTTGATGGGGGCTTTTGTTGGAGATACTTGAGGTTTTCCTGCATTTTAACTCCGCAGCTGGATAGGAGCAGAGCTAGCAAAAGCAGAAAGCTCTGAATATCCATTTTTAATGATAGATTCATACTTGTACTTACATTTATTTTAATGCACTAAGCACTTTTTCGAGAATAGCATACGACTGGGCATGTCCGTTCCCATGGCCATAGGCACTACAGGTCACTGCGAGGACTATCTTTTCTTCCGGGATCACCACTAAGTGGTTTCCCCCTTTTCCGGAGGCCCATAAATAATCGTATTTTTTGCTGTTAAATGTTCTTTGGTTTTTGTACCACAGCATTCCATATTTATCGGCAACATTCCACCAATCAGAGACGTCAAAAGCTATTCGTTCCAGTAATCTTTTTACGTAATCTGCTTGGACGATTTGCTCCTCTCCCCATTTTCCTTCGTTGAGAACCAGCGTTCCCAGTTTCGCAAAATCTAAGGTGGATAGGTATAAGTTTCCTGAAGCCATCGTTTGATTTGCTGCATTCGTATACCAGTAAAATTCTTTGATTCCCAATGGGCCAAAAACTTTTTCCGTAGCAAAATCCCTGAGACTCATTCCGGATTTTTCTTCGATGATGGCTCCTATTAAAGCCGCATTAATGTCTGCATAAACAAATTTCGTCCCCGGCGTATCCACCAAGGGAATGCTTAAAAGATAATTGAGCCATTCGTCTTTTCCGATCCATCGTCCGGCACGGCCAGGGGTTCGTCTATCATCTGAATCTGCGTCTAAGCCTGAAGACATATCGAGCAGGTGCTTGATCTTTATTTTCTTAAAATCTTCGAGCATGGAAGGATACTTTTCTTTAGGGAAAAAGGAATAGACATCCTGCTCCAGACTTTGAACCAAACCCTCTTCGATGGCTACACCTAACAGCAAAGAGGTAATACTCTTTCCAGCAGATCGGATGTCATGGATGTGGGGCCGCCAAAAGGAATTGTAATACCACTCCATGACTAATTTATTATCTTTAATAACGACCAAGCCTTTAAAATGACTGTGATCAGGACTGTCGATTATATTATCAAGAACATCTAATGAATCATTATTGAGTCCAGCATCTTCTGTGCTACCCACCGGAAAGTTGGGGATGGGTTTTCTTTGTCCAAAGCAGGAGAGCGTTAAGGATAGACAAGAGAGCATAATTATTAATAAGCGCATTTGATAATTTTTAATTAGTGATTTACGGTAAAATGAATTTAGGGTACTTACGTAATTGAAGTATTACGAAATACAAAGGTGGTGAGTTTGCTCAAACAAAAATTGTATGAGATTAACATTGTTACTTTTTACCTAAATTTTTTCTGTACTGACCGGGGCTTCTGCTGAAGTAGCGCTTAAAGGTATGATTAAAGTGACTTTGATCTGAGAAGCCGGCTTCATATGCAATTTGGGTCAGTGAGTGATTTGAGTCTAATAAAAGTGGAATTGCTCTTTTCATTTTCACTTGCCTTATATATTCTCCAAGGCTTGCAGAAAGGTATTTTGGTGCGGCTCTTGAAATGTGAACAGGATGAATATCTAGTTGCTCCGAAAGATATTGAAGCGTTAGGGGAGCGGTGTCGTATTGTAAAAGTTCTTTTAGTTTATCGATCCATTTTGGAGCACTTTTAAGATTGATCGTTTTAGCCGTTCCCAGTGCATCACAAACCTGTAGTAAAAGTAACTTCATGGATACTTCGCTGTATTGATCTGCAATTAGAAACTCATGATACAATTTTGCGAAAGGGATATGTATTTGTGGATCTTTGATAAATTGGCTACCTTCAAACACCGCTAAATCTATTCCGGTTTTCTTGAACCAACTCTTGTCAAACTCTAAGTGAAAGCCACCAGCAGTAGGGGAGTGTCGAAGGCCAAAGTGCTCCTCTTGCCAGTTATTAAACATCAAACTTCCAGTTGGTAACAATGACTTTACCTTCTTGTTAGAGTCTATCATATTGCCATGCAGTACAAACATGAAATAGGGGTTTTCATGGTAATGCCAGGGTGTGGTCTCTATGGAGTAGTCGTACTGAGTCATTACGATTCCGTCGAAAGAAACCTTGATGTCTTGAGTACCATAATATTTTCCTTTGGGGGAAACTTTCATCTTATGTTTGCTTCTTCTTTAATCAAATACATGAACATGAACGTAACAAATATAGAAGTATTATCTTAACTTGTGAAGGATATTACAATAAGTACGTTTCCTTTTAATATAGGTAATTATTTAACAAAACCGTAAATAGCGGTCTTGTCTATTGATAGATAATCATTATTGCAAAAAAGATAAGCAGTATGTTGGAATATTAGCTCCTAGTTTGGCAGATGCTCAATATTATAAAATGTTGAAAGAACGATTTAACGTAGATAAAACATTAATCACAAATGGGTTTCATACCGTAGAAATAGATAACCAAGATTTTACTAGATTCGAATCTCATTAAGGAAGAAGTGAAACCATTTAGATCCAAGTTTAAGAGTCATCCCAAAAGTAGGATGTACACATACCAATAAGAGTGAATACTCACGCAGAGAGCGCAGAGGCCGGAGAGCCTGTCCGGTGCCAGACGGGCGATACGCGAAAATACGTTAAGCTCAGCGCTCTTTGCGCCCTCTGTGTGATGAAAAATACGATTGGTTGCTCTTAT
>CAZDTI010000416.1:0-1123 GCA_964508085.1 uncultured Saprospiraceae bacterium
TAATTTATTACTTTTATGTGCAATTTGCCTATATTTTTAAAGGTACGATAAGGGTGGGTAATGGCAGATAAGGGTTTCCCCAATTCGCATAACTCGTACCAATTCAAAAAGGCGCGAAGGACTCCGGCAGGAGTCGAACTCCCATTAGCCCGGAGTCGCAACTCCGGGCTAAAAAAACGAAAGAAGCGAAGGACTCTGGAGGAGTCCAACCCCCATTAGCATGGAGTCGCAACTCCATGCGAAAAAAACGTCAAACGCGCAAACCACAAAAAAAACACACGGAAACGCACAAAACGCAAAAGATGAAAAAATCAATCATAACCGCTGCCATCATCGCCACGTTAACCATTTTGTTAACCCCAATCCCCAATCTCCACCTCCCCTATAGTAAAGTCGTCTATGACAAAGACAACCAACTCCTCTCTGCCCGAATCGCTTCCGACGAGCAATGGCGATTTCCGATTGAAGAAGATTTACCGAAGGAGTTGGAAGAAGCGATAGTCCATTTCGAAGACGAATATTTCTATTGTCATCCCGGTTTCAATCCGGTGTCCATAGCGAAGGCCATTTATTTAAATACAAAATCAAAGAAAGTAAAACGAGGCGGTTCCACCATAACGATGCAAGTGATGCGCATGTATCACGGAAACAAAAGACGAACCTATTCACAAAAGGTAATTGAATTGTTAGGAGCGGTGAAGTTAGAATTGCTGTATTCCAAAAAAGAGATCTTGAAGATGTGGGCTACGGTAGCTCCCTTTGGAGGAAACACGGTCGGTGCATCGACGGCTTCCTGGAGGTATTTCAATCGAAATTTGGATCAATTGTCTTGGGCGGAGTACGCAACCTTGGCAGTGCTGCCGAACACGCCATCTAAAGTGCATATGACTAAAAACGTAGCTGCACTGAAGTCAAAACGAGACCAACTGCTGACAAAGTTACTCCAAAATGAATTGTTGGATTCTATTGAATGGGAATTAGCAATGGGGGAAGAAATTGATTTCAAGCAAAAGAACTTGCCGCAAAAATCGATTCACTTCATGTCTTTTTTGAGTAAGCAATATCCTGCACAATCCATTTATCATTCTACGATCAATCCGGAATATCAGGAAGTGTTGAATGA
>CAZDTI010000416.1:1223-7727 GCA_964508085.1 uncultured Saprospiraceae bacterium
ATTCCAAAGAATTTTGATCGAAAATATCGAGGTGTGGTTCCAATGGATGAGATGGTCAGTAAGTCCTTGAACATTCCTGCGGTTCGGGTTTTGAATTATGTAGGGATGGAATCTTTCCACCATTTACTGAAAAAAGAAATGCGATTTTCCTTTATCAATAATGATCCAGCGCATCATGGTCTGAGTGTTATTTTAGGAGGGGCGGAGTGCAGTATGTGGGAAATCAGTCGGGCGTACAAAGGGATGGTGCGGAATCAATACGAAATGTCAAATGCTTATAATAACATCAAATGTCTCAAAGAAGAAGAAGAGGAAGTACATGGTTTTGCTTTTCATCCGAATGCGACCTGGCATGCTTTGAAGGCGATGATGTCTGTGAATCGGCCAAAGGAGGAACAGCACTTCATGAAGCTGGGTGGACAGCAGGTGGCTTGGAAAACGGGGACGAGCTATGGACATCGAGATGCTTGGGCAGTAGGAGCGAATGAGCGTTATGTGGTGGCTGTTTGGGTGGGAAATGAAAATGGAGATGGAGTTCATAATCTAATAGGGGCGAGAAAGGCAGGACCTATTTTGTTTCGAATGATGCGGCACTTGGATCATGTGGAGGAGGTGAAAGAGAAAATTGTAGACGCGGACTTGGTATTGACTTGTGCGCACAGCGGGATGTTGAAAGGGCATTTGTGTACGGAGACCAAAGCTCTTTATATTCCTAGAAATGCACACCAATTGCGCCACTGTGATCGTCATCAGGTAAATTATAACAAAAAGAATACAAATGGTTATGCCCTTTTTGCGAAAGCAGAAAATAATGATGAACAAGTGTTGAATGATACCTTGTACTATCTGAATCCGGTGGAGAATTATTACCACACTGCTTATAGTGGTGAAGATTTATCCTTGCCTGTTTCGATGAAGCAAAATGGCATGAACGCATCTCTAAAAATTGTGTACCCAGAACGAGACGCGATTCTATTTGTACCTAAGAAATTGGAAAATAAATATTCTAAAGTAGAACTTCGCGCGAATACGAATACGAAGGAAGGGACTTTGTTTTGGTTTTTGAATGGGGAGTTTTTGGAGAAGACGAAGCCGCCGCATCATGTGTCGGTGGATTTGGAGGCGGGGGACTATGAGTTGCTGATTAATGATGTAGAGGGGGATCGGGATATGGTGGAGTTTGAGGTGGTGAAGAGGGAGTGATTTAGGATTAAGATTTAGGATTGAAAATTAAGAATTTAGGATTGGTTGGACGTGTTTTATTACGAATTAGAAGGGGCGATGGATTTATTATTGTTAATGAATTTCAAAGTAATTGTTAACGATTGTGAACTATGAGATTCTCAAAGAAGATTTGAATATTTTTATTGGAAGAAATATGACTCATGGCTCCTATTTCGAATTTAACAACCAATAAAAAGTAAAATAATCATGAGGTTTAAAGCTATTGTTTTCTTAAGTTTTTTTGTTTGTAACCTGTCGTACAGTCAAATATCGGTTAATAGAAATTTTGATCTAGAGCTGGCTGAAAAAGATAGTATTAAATCGATGAAGCTGGAAAATTCGCTTGCTACTTTTTTAACAGAAGCTCAAAATGGAACCTATACAAACGAATATGTAGATACCCTTCATTTAAAAGAATATGAATTCTTTTTTAATAAATTATCTGGCATTGGAAAAAACAATAATCCGATATTTGATGCTCCGATTATTCTCAAGTCATACACTGCTGATGAACATGCTTATCAACTTACGGTAGCCTTTACCGGTGTAAAAGATGATTTACCATTTATTTATCAAGTTACTGAATTCAAAGCAGTGCCATATAAAGATCACTATCGTTTTTATAGCCCGTTTAAAGAGAGGACTGCTAATTTTAAAACTAAAAAAGTTAAAGATGTCACCTTTTATTATAGCGGAAAAATCAACGAAGACAAAGCAAATAAGTTTGCTGATTTTAAGGATGAACTGTCCGAACTTACTCAAACAGAGAAATCATCATTAGACTATTACTGCTTTGAAAGTCTAGATGAACTTTTAAAATCGTATGGTTTTCTATACAGTGCTCGGCAGTGTAATTTCCTATGTTACGACTTAGGTTTTACAGATAATGAAGGAAAGATTTATGTTACGGGTACAAATAATGAAAACTATAGTTTTGGATATGTTGGTGACTACCTATATTATAATCTTCCCAATAAAGAAGATATGTATTGGCCGGTTGTCCAGGGTGTTTCAGTTTACTTTGGTGGCTATGGTTTGAGTTATGACAGCATGGAAGAGTTAAAACATCAATTTAAAGATGAACTAAAGAAAAACCCTAATATTGATTTCTTAACTGAATTTAATAAAGGACGAAAGTCCTCAGTCAACAGACATTTTTCATTTTATGTGATGAGTGCTTTTTTATGTGAAGAAATAATGAAAAAGAAGGGATTTGAAGAAGTATTAAAATTAGCTTATTCGGGAAGGAAAGGAGAATCGTTTTTTGAAAACCTTGAGGAAGTATTGGCGATAGATGAAAATAATTTTCATCAAACAATAGTACGATTGATAAATGAGAGTTGAAAACCACTAGCTAATAGGGCGTAGTGAGAACCGCGCTATAAATGAATATGTAGACGTGAAAAACTATCGATCTTCCATTTTTATTTTTCTATTCTGCTCTAGTAAAATAGAAAAGGCCTCCATGTTCACTGGCTTATAAGTCACCTCCTCTGTTGGTGGATATTTTTTCAAATGTCCCTTTGGCCTTACAGGTCGTTGTACGAAGCCACCTCCGCAATTTGGACAGACATTATGGAAGATGTTGTCTACGCAGTCGGAGCAGAAGGTGCATTCGAAAGTGCAGATTCTGGCTTCGGTGCTGTTGGGCGGAAGTGTTTTGTTACAGTTTTCGCAGGTGGGGCGAAGTTGGAGCATGAGGTAGTGTTTTTGCGAGCCCGCTCCTGCCCCGCTCCCCGAGTTGCGACTCGGGGTAAATGGAGATTCGACTCCTCCAGAGTCTTGCGGGAGAGTACGTGGGGAGCGCGTTAGTGGATTTTAATTGTAATTCACATTTTGATTTATTTATCCTCCCGCCACCGCCTGCATCAACGTTGCGCAAATAATCGCTCCGTAAGTCCCCAGTGCATAACCCAACACTGCCATCAAAACTCCAACCGGAGCTAAAGATGGATTAAAAGCAGAAGCTACAATCGGAGCAGAAGCAGCTCCACCAATATTCGCTTGACTTCCTACGGCCACAAAGAAGAACGGAGCCTTGATTAATTTTGCAGTCACTAACAATATAGTCACGTGTACCAACATCCAAACAATTCCAATGGCGAAAAGACCAAGGTTTGCCCAGACTTGTCCAAGGTTCATTTTCATTCCGATACTTGCTACGAGCACATAAATAAAAACCGAACCCCAGCGGGAAGCACCGACTCCTTCCAGTTTTCTAGCCTTGGTGAAAGAGAGTATCAAACCTATAGTAGTAGAAATAACAATCAACCAAAAGAAGTGAGAAGTCAGCGAATCGAGGCGCATGCTACTCAAGGTTTGTTTGAACTCATCGCTCATCATTCCGGTGATGGAGTCTGCGCCAAAGTGTGAAATGGCGACACCGCCAAATGCCACAGCCATCAAGACCATTGTAGTGGTCAGCGTTGGCATTTCTTTGATGCTTTCGCTGTAGGAAGACATTCGTTCTTTGAGATCTTCGATGGCGGAAGAATCTGCTTTTAGGTAACTATCTACTTTGTCGGAAACATTGGCGCCGTAGAGTAGGAAGCCCATCCAAATATTGGCAACCACGACGTCTACGATGATCATAGTGGCAAAAAGGTTATCGCTCACTTCGTAGATTTCTTTCATTGCCGTTTGATTGGCACCGCCCCCAATCCAGCTTCCGGCCACTGTTGCCAATCCGCGCCATACATCGTCAGCACTGGCAGGGATGAATCCTTCCGGAGCTACATTCGATATTAATAACAATGCTATTGGGCCACCCAAAATAACGCCGACTGTAGCGGCTAAAAACATGATGATTGCTTTCGGGCCTAAATTTATAATTCCTTTAAAATCAATACTCAAACAAAGCAGTACCAAACTGGCGGGCAGTAAATATCGCGAGGTAACGGGTTTGTACAAATAAGATTTATGCGAAGCGACTTTCAAACCTTCTAAAGTGATTTTACTATCCTCCGCCGCCGTAGCATTGAAGGTGCGTATCATTTCTTCCATCTGGGCATAAGAAGTTCCATCGGCCACGGTCATTCCTAAGGATTGGAAATAAGTGATCAATTCTGAATAGTCATGCCACTCTGCCGCGATCAATCCCAAGGGCCAGTGCAAAAGCGCCGGTAAAAAATAGCAAAGCAACAAGGCCGGGATGAACCGATAGAATTTTTTCCAACCTGCTGTTTTTAAATCAGAGGTATAAAAAACGAAGGCCAACACGGCTAATAATAAGCCTAAAACGATGGCGTCGTTGGTAAAGATGGGTTCTCTTAATAAATGAATATCCATTAATGTTTAATTTGATTCTTTGACGAACCTGCCCGTTTCTGTCAGGCGGGTTCCGTGTTTTGATAATTCCTCGAAAAGATTTTCAACTTTCCATTCGTTGCTCTACAGTCATTTATGAAGAATCTTTTCGAGGAATCACGTCATTTGTCAAAGAAGACGTAATTTTAAAGCTGGTTTGAGTCGAAAGATAGTATTTTATTTTATTTTAGCGATATAATGTTTGAAAGGGTGGATGGGGTAGATGAGGAAATGAGGCAGATGAGGTTTTCTTGAACCGTACTTTTATGCGAATTAAAGGAAACCTCATCTACCCCATCCACCTAATCTACCTCATTTACCTTTACCAAAAAAGAACTACCAATAAAATAAAAACATGGACAACCACCAAGAACATATGCGCGAAGCCATCCGCTTATCACGAAACGGAATGCAAAGTGGAGAAGGAGGTCCTTTCGGAGCAGTAGTCGTTAAGGATGGAAAGATTGTAGGAAGAGGAAACAACCGAGTCACTTCGACGAATGATCCTACTGCACACGCAGAAGTAGTGGCCATTAGAGATGCTTGTAAGAATTTAGGGACTTTCCAATTGGACGATTGTGTCATTTATTCTTCTTGCGAGCCTTGTCCAATGTGTTTAGGTGCGATTTACTGGGCACGTCCGGAAAAGCTGTTCTTTGCTTGTGATAAGAAGGATGCTGCGGCAATCGGTTTTGATGATGATTTTATTTATGAAGAAATTCCATTGCCTATTTCGGAGCGGAAAATTCCAACGATACAATTATTGCAAGAGGAAGGAGTGACGGTTTTTAAGGAGTGGGAGGAGAAGGGGGATAAGACTTTGTATTGAGGGAGGTGGAAGGCGTACCAATTTGCGGGGTTTTAACACATAGGCACATGAGGACACATAGCCCACTAACGCAAAAGGGCACATAGTAAAAAGCAACTTGCTTTTCTTACATAGTTCACAAAGAAAAACGAATTGGAAAGCGTACAAAGATCAGCTGGATGCACTATGTAAAAAAAATGCAGCGAAGCGTCATTCCGACCTTGTGGAGGAAAGCATTTTTACTATGTGCGCTCTTCTGATAGAAGGCTATGTGCTCTATGTACCTATGTGTTTAAACAAACGCATAATAAGAGTCACGTTCAGTTCCTTTCGACTCGTACTAATAACCTAACGAGCGACCAGGAATAGTTCATCCGGCGGCTTCAAGTCCGTCGGGTGAATTCTATTTCCAAGAGCTCAGTTCATCAAAATAGAGATCAAGAAAACTAACAATCAGTAACAATAAACGAACAACAAATAAAACACACATTTGCAAGATAGAAAACCCCTCATAATATTCGGCATCGCAGCACTCCTGCTCCTGAGTTTCTTCGTCTTCTTCAGAAGCGGAGCAGCTACCTATGATTGGGATGAAACCTACGAAGAAATCAGCAAAGAACCCTATGGGACATTCATTGTACACGAATTATTAAAATCTTACCAGCCGAAAGATGCCTTCTTTGATTTGGATGATGCCTTGTCGGAAGACTTGAAGGAGAGCGAAGATTCTACCGCTAATTATGTTTTTGTCGGAGAGGCCTTATACATGGATACTTCGGATGTAAATATCTTGTTGCAATTTGTGGATAAAGGAAACTCTGCTTTCATTTCCAGTAAAACCATTCCTTACGATTTGATGTATTATGTCTATTACACAGAATGTAATAATTACTATTGGGATGATTATAAATCGGTAGAAGATACAATGGCTCGATTGAATATGTACCATCGGGATTTGGAGACTTCGATGGGCTTTTTGTATAAGTTTATGAATCGCGCTGATGCGGAGCCTTATGACTGGCATTATATAGACAGTATTTATTTTTGTGATGAGGCACATAGTTTTGTGGAGCTGGGTGCTTTGAATGATAGTTTGGTCAATTTTGCCAAAATTCCTTACGGACAAGGGTTTTTCTACATGCATACGACTCCGCTGGCTTTCACCA
>CAZDTI010000417.1:0-7722 GCA_964508085.1 uncultured Saprospiraceae bacterium
CCGTACCGGAATGGGCGGGCCTCATCCACCTCATCTGCCAAATCCACCTCATCTAACCACTCACAAAACAACTAAATAAAAATCATAAAAAATCAATAAAACCATGCAAAGTCAATCATCCACTCCCGTAAACATAGATGGTATCGGCCACGTTACGGGAACCAGTATTTATGTCGATGATATTCCGGTGATGAATGGGACTTTGTACATTAAAGTCTTTGCGTCTCCTGTGGCACATGGTATCATTGAAAAAGTTGATTTTTCGGCAGCGGAGCAAGCAAAAGGAGTAGTGAGGATTTTCACACACAAAGACATTCCAGGTAGAAATGAGATTGGAGGGATCATAGAAGACGAACCACTTTTGGCAGAAAAGGAAGTGCATTTTCAGGGACAGCCCATATTGTTGGTTGTTGCGGAAAGCGAGGAAGCGGCGGAAGATGCTTTGGCAACGATTTCGGTTTCTATTAAAGAATTGCCGGTTATTACCGATCCAAAAGAGGCCTATGAAAAAGGGCATGTTTTGGCCAATTCCAGAACTTTCGCCAATGGAAATACAACAGCCGCTTTTGCTGAGGCAAGCTATATTTTTGAAGGAGAAGCAGAATCTGGAGGTCAGGAACATTTGTACTTAGAGACCCAAGGTGCCTACGCTTATCCGATGGAACATGGAAGTATTCGGGTACATAGTTCTACTCAAGGACCGACGCAGGTTCAAAAAGCCATTGCTAAAGTTTTGGGACTGGGTATGCATAAAGTGGAAGTAGATGTTGCTCGACTTGGTGGTGGCTTCGGAGGGAAAGAAGATCAGGCAAATGCTTGGGCTGCCATGACTGCTTTAGTGGCTCATGTTTTAAAAAAACCGGCGAAATGCATCTTGCACCGGATGGAGGATATGCGAATGACTGGCAAGCGACATCCGTACAGAAGTGACTACAAAATCGGCTTGGATAAGGATTTCAATATCATTGCTTATGAAGCTACGTTTTTTCAAAATGGGGGAGCGGCAGCTGATCTGTCTCCAGCCATTTTAGAACGAACCCTTTTTCATGCCACCAACAGTTATGACATTCCAAATGTACTGGTGCGAGCACATTGTTGTAAAACCAACCTTCCACCGAACACCGCCTTCAGAGGTTTTGGCGGGCCGCAAGGAATGTTTGTCATTGAATCCGCGATTGATCATGCTGCACGAATACTAAAAGTTCCGGCTTCTGTAATCCAGCGAAAGAACCTCATGGATAATAACTATGAGTTTCCTTACGGACAAATTGTTAAAGGCTGTGAAGCTGGAAATTGTTGGAATCAATTGGACAATACTTATGATTTTGAAAAAAACAGAAAAGAAATCGCAGCATTCAACAAGGCTAATAAATTAGTGAAAAAAGGAATGGCGATTATGCCGGTTTGTTTTGGTATTTCTTTTACAAATACAATGATGAATCATGCTCGTGCTTTGGTCCATGTTTATCTGGATGGTACGGTGGGTGTAAGCACTGGAGCCATTGAAATGGGGCAGGGGGTCAACACGAAAATGATGCAAGTGGCGGCCCATGAATTTGGCTTGAATGCCAATTTGATAAAACTGGAAACCACCAATACCACCAGAGTGGCAAACACCTCTCCTTCAGCAGCGAGCGCAACGGCAGACCTGAATGGAAAAGCATTGTTAAAGGCTTGCACCCAAATAAAAAGTCGCTTGGTGAAAATGCTTCGAGATAAAACCAATGCAAGTGCTGAGGCGAGCATTCGTTTTGAAAACGAAAAAATATATGTAGAAGGAACGGAGGCGGTTTTTAACTGGAAAGAAGTCATCACCGAAGCTTTTTCGAAAAGAATTAACCTAAGTGCCAAAGGGCATTATGCAACACCCAAAATTCATTTCGATAAAACCAAAGAAAAAGGACATCCCTTTGCCTATCACGTTTATGGAACGTCTCAGTTTATCGTAACGGTAGACTGTGTCAGGGGAACTTACGAATTGGATGCCGTAAATATCGTTCACGATTTTGGCGCAAGCATGAACCGATTAATCGACCTCGGACAAATCGAAGGCGGCTTAGTCCAAGGCATTGGATGGATGACAATGGAGGAAGTGGCTTACAACGAAAAGGGCCGCTTATTGTCGAATGCGCTTTCTACTTATAAAATCCCCGATATCTATTCCGTACCCAAAACCATCAATGTTGACTTCTTACCAACGGAGGAAAATAACCTGGGGATCTATAAATCAAAAGCAGTGGGCGAACCTCCTTTGATGTATGGAATCGGAGCATATTTTGCTTTGGCAGATGCGATTAGGGCTTATAATTCCGAAGCGAATTTTAAATATGTTGCTCCGATGACTCCTGAAAGAGTATTGTTGGGGTTGTATGGAAGAGAGGGTGGATAGGTGGATGGGTAGATAGGTGGATGGGTTTTCCCACTAACGCGAAATTATGCGTATCTATGAGAAGCCTATCTACCTATTTGCTTAGTGGAAAAGGTGGATGGGTGGATGGGTTGATGGGTTTTCCCACTACCGCGAAATTATGCGTATCAAGGGAAGCCCATCTACCTATCTGCCCAGTGGAAAAGGTGGAAAAGGTGGATAGGTTGATGGGTTGATGGGTGGATGGGTTTCCCACTACCGCGAAATTATGCATATCAAGGGAAGCCCATCTACTTATCTACCCATCCACCCATCTACCCTTTAATAAAACAACTAGAATTCATGAAAAAACCAAAAGCCATCCATAGCAAACAATGTTGGATTGATGGTGCATGGCAAGAGGCAAGTGTATTTTTTCAAGCGGGTGTCATTACGGAGATTAGGATTGGTGCACTTTCTCCAACTGAGGAGGTCATAGACTATGGGGATGCAGTCATTATGCCCGGGGCGATAGATGCACATGTCCACATCAATGAACCCGGTCGAACGAATTGGGAAGGTTTTGAAACCGCCACCAAAGCAGCAGCAAGAGGTGGCTTGACCAGCTTGGTGGATATGCCCTTGAACTCCAGTCCAGTAGTTACGAATATGTCTGCTTTTAGAAAAAAAATAGCGGCTTGTCAGGGTAAATTATATGTCAACTGCGGATTTTGGGCAGGAGCAACAGAGGCTTCGATAGCAGAAGTTACGGAACTGATAGAAGCAGGTTGTTTGGGTGTAAAAGTATTTTTATCGCATTCCGGAATTGATGAATTTCCAAATATTTCTCTAGCGGATTTGGATACTTTGATGGAAGGCATTCAACATCTATGCGTCCCCATTCTGGCGCATTGTGAATTGGATACTTTACCAGCAGCGAATGACTTAGCGAATAATCCACGAAGTTATCAAGCCTATTTAAAATCGCGACCCAAATTATGGGAAAACGAAGCCGTTAAAAAATTCGTAAGTTTATCAGAAAAACACGATTGTAAAGCACATGTCGTACATTTGGCTTCTGATGAGGTGATTGATTGGATTATGGCTCAAAAAGAAAAGGGGACTCCGTTTACGGTTGAGACCTGTCCGCATTATATCTTTTTTAATGCCGATGAAATTGAGGACGGAAACACCTTGTTAAAATGTGCGCCGCCGATCAGAGCAAAAAGCAATGGAGCGCATCTCCGACAAGCCTTGAAAAATGGGGTGATTGATTTTATCAGCAGTGATCACTCACCAGCTCCATTGGACATTAAAGAAGTCGGAAGTGGCAATTTTGCGAAAGCTTGGGGTGGAATAGCGGGCTTGCAATTTTTATTATCCGCCAGTTGGTCCGCGCTAAAAGAGGAGATGAGCTTGAGGGAATTTATTCCCTTGTTAACTTCCAAACCTGCGGAGTTTTTAGGATTGGAAAACAGAATCGGCCATTTAAAAGTGGGCCATGATGCGGATATAACGATTTGGGAACCGGAAGAGACGTTTCAAGTTACAAAAGACATTATTGAACACAAACATAAAGCGACACCTTATCTTAATCGATTTTTATTTGGGAAGGTTCGTAGTACTATTGTTAGGGGAGTCTTTGCTTTTCAAGATGGAAGAGTGGGGGAGGTTCCTTTTGGGGAAGTGGTTAAAAGGGTGGATGAGGTAGATAAGGTAGATGAGGTGGATGAGGCTTCCCACTGACGCAAAATGGTGCGTAATAAGGGAAGCCTCATCTGCCCCATCACCTCATCCACTCTTCAAAAAAAACAACAACCAATTATGACAATCCTATTTCCAGGAATAATAATAATTTTCATTCTTTTGTTTCTGACCTATCTGAGTCACCGGACGCAGCAGTTGAAAAAGGCTGTCGCTGCTAATGAAGAGTTGGAAAGTGAGAAGCAGGAATTGTATTGGGATAAATTGGTCAGTACCAATGAATATATTTATGCGGGGATTATTTTTTGTTTTTTATGCACAGCGGCTTTGGCCTATTTTTATTTTAAGGATACCATTTATTCAGGACATTGGCAGGAGTGGATGAATATTGTCATTCGGTGGTTGCATATTACTTTTGGTATAGCCTGGATTGGGACTTCTTTCTTTTTTGTTTTTATGGAAAATAGTCTGCATAAAAATAAGAAACGACCGGAGTTAAAAGGAGATATGTGGATGCTTCATGGGGGCGGATTTTGGTTTGTAGAAAAATATCAAGTGGCGCCAAAGGTGATGCCCAAGGGCGTTCATTGGTTTAAATATGAAGCTTATTTCACCTGGCTTTCCGGTTTTGGTTTGCTCTTCGTGGTTTATTATTTGAATGCAGAAGGGATGTTGCTGAAAGCGGATAATACAGATTTAAGCGCTACGGTTGCCATACTTTTAGGGATTGGATCCTTGGCCGTTGGATATGCCATTTACCACCTCTTGAGTCTAACGCCCTTGTTGAAAAGTCCCTTGTATTTTGGGATTACCCTTTTTACCATACTCATCATCTTTGCCTATTTCTATACGCAGATTTTTAATCCAAGAGCGGCCTTTATTCATTTCGGTGCATTGATCGGAACGCTGATGGCAGGCAATGTTTTCTTTGTCATCATTCCAGCTCAAAAAGCAATGGTCAAGGCGACCAAAGAGGGGACTTACTTAGACCCCGCCTTAGGAAATTTCGCAGGGCTACGTTCTTTTCATAACAATTATTTTACATTGCCTGTATTGTTTGTGATGATTAGCAATCATTTCCCTAGTACCTTTGGCCATGAATATCCTTGGCTTATCCTGGCGCTCATCACAATAGGATCTGCCGCCGCAAAACATTACCTCAATTTAAAAGAAAAAAACCAAGAGTCCGTTTGGGTCATTCCAGTGGCTACGTTAATTTTATTATCCACCGCATTTATTACCGCTCCGGAGCCAGTGGGCGGCGAATGCAAGGAAGTCTCTTTTACAGAAATCTGGCCCATCGTCCAACAAAGGTGTGTGACTTGTCATTCTTCCAGTCCAACCGATGACGTATGGACGGCTCCGCCAAACGGAATTGTTTACGACACACCAAATGATATCGCAAAGTTAACGGATAAAATTATGCAACGAGTGGTGATCACCAAGACGATGCCTCAAAATAATAAAACCGGAATAACGCCGGAGGAGCGGGAGAAGATTCGATGTTGGATTGAGCAGGGGGCGAGTTTAACGGATTGAAATAAGGGTAGATGAGGTAGATGAGGCAAATAAGGTCTCCCACTAACGCAAAATGGTACGTATTAAGGGAAACCTCATCCACCTCATCTGCCTCATCACCTCATCTCCCCTTTATAAAAAACAAAACAATGAACCTAAACAATTTCAATACAAAAAACCAGGCAACGGCAAAGGAACAACTTTTCCAATGCTGCGGCTCAACGAATTGGGTGAATCAATTAATGAAACATTTTCCCTTTTCCTCCGAACAAGCACTGGTAGAAAAGGCCACACAAATTTGGTACGAACACTGCACCGCAGCAGATTGGCGAGAAGCTTTTACCCATCATCCTAAAATAGGAGACGTCAAAAGCCTGGAGAAAAAATTCGCAGCGACCAAGCACCTGGCAGGAAAAGAACAAGCAGGTGTAGCCACCGCCTCTGCTGAAACGATTCAACAATTGGCTAAAGCAAACGCTGACTACGAAGAAAAGAATGGCTTCATTTTCATAGTTTGTGCCACTGGTAAATCCGCGGAAGAAATGTTGCGGCTCTTGCAAGATCGATTGAAAAACTCCGCAGCGGAAGAGTTGGATGTCGCGATGGGAGAGCAACATAAAATAACCATTATTCGATTTAAAAAATTATTGTCGGAGGCAGATTGGAGCGCTTTTTCTGGCTGTCAGTTGACGACGCATGTTCTGGATACTTCCCTTGGAAAACCGGGGCAGAATTTGGGCATTCGTTTACAAGCATTCAAAGAAGGCAACTGGCAAACCATCACCCAAGGCGTTACAAACAGCGATGGTAGAATTGGTGATTTATTGCCCCCCGGATTGATTCTTCCAGCTACGAATTACAGAATGGTTTTTGACACCGGCTCCTATTTCGATCAGCAAAAAATAACGGGCTTTTATCCCATGGTAGAAATTCAGTTTACGGTTTTTGATGACAAGCATTATCATGTGCCGTTGTTGATTAATCCGTTTGGGTATTCTACTTATCGGGGGAGTTAGGGTTTGGGGAATAGGGTGGATGAGGGTAGATGATGGTGTGTGAGGGTTCGCTCATCTTGCCTATACATTACGTTAGTAGCAATAAAAAAAAATAACAGAAAAATGAGAATAATTTTAGGCTTAATTCCTATTGTATTGATAGCTTTAATTGTAGGTTGTAGTCCAAAAATAATACTAAACAAATCAAGTGAAAGCCTTTATCCAAAAGTTGAATATGGAGAGCCATTCGCTTTGTTGGAAGAAGATACGGTTTCAATTGCCGATCAATTCTTGTTAGGGAAGATTAGATTTAGAAAACAAGGTTATACAGTGAATTGTGATTACAAAGCAGTAATAAGGTTAGCAGTAAATGAAGCAAAATCTATAGGCGGAAATTGCCTAGTTATTACTGAACATAAGGTTCCTGAAATAGGAAATACATGTCATAGAATAAAGGGAACAGTTTACAGAATACCCAATCCTAAAAAATATGAATCTTTAATTTATTGGAGCGAGAATAGAAAATTGAGTATTGAAGATTTTAAAGGGAGAACAGAAAAGAGACCTTTTCAAGCTGCGACAGCATCATCGATAAGACACTTTGGGAGATCTAATAATACTAGTAGCAAAAAAACAATTACAATAGAAAGTTTATTTTATTGTAATAAGTCATATTTCAAAAGGTCAAATCAAGATTCATTGGTTTTAATTCATGAACAATTACATTTTGATATAACTGAAATATACAGAAGGAAATGTGTTAAGAAGATTTTAGATGAAAGAATTAACTTTGCTACGTTCTATGAAAATCATGAGAAGATATTTTCAACTATTATTTCTGAACTCCAATTAAAACAAGATGAATATGATAGTGAAGTATACGCAGATAGATCAAAACAAAAGAAGTGGAATGATTGGGTAAGAGATCAACTAAACGTATTGGAAGATTATAAAAAAAATGAACTGGAGGTTAAATAAAAAAAAATATTGTTACTAAATAAAGTTCATTACATCAATAGCGGCAGTGCGACAAAGTCACGAATCTAAATGCTCCGCGAGCTACTGCGCATGCACACAGGTTAGAAGAACCCTTATCCATCATCTACCCTTTTAAAAAAAAAACAAAACATGAAATTAAGCATCCCTACATCGAGCAAA
>CAZDTI010000418.1:0-7696 GCA_964508085.1 uncultured Saprospiraceae bacterium
CGTTGGCATTCCAAAAATGACTGGTGGTAATAGGTTGCGGTTGAACAAATTCATAATTTATCCAATGCGATAAGCCACTACGAGCTGGGTTGGGATTGCTTTGTTCGATACAAGACATCCATCGCTCTGTCCAGACGTCGGCATTGCTACTTTGAGCAGATGCGGAAGTACTGATTGTACTTGAAAGGAGGAGAAAGAGCAGACATCGTTTCAGGAAGTACATTGTTATATTGTTGGTGTAATTATTATTCATAGTCTATTCCATTTGCTTGCTGAGTTTTTGAAAGGTGAATAGGTGGATAGGTGGATAGGTAGATGGGATTTCCCACTTTCGTACTGCATATTAAGAGAAGCCCATCAACCTATCTACCCATTTCCCATCCACCCCTTACGCCATAAACCCAAGAGGCCCACCATTCGAAGAAGGGCTCCAAAAATTAGTTATGTTCGGTAATATTTGGTTGAGATCAGAAGAAGAGGCTCCAAACCAAAGCGCGAGTTCGGCAAAATATTCGTCGCAGGATGTAGTCGGTATCAATCGGCCATAGCCAATGTCTTGTGGATTGTCTAAGTATAAATCTGGGTAGTTGCCATACATCTTTCGGCCATCTACGGCGCCTCCCATAACCATTACATTACCACCCCAGGCATGGTCAGTACCATTTCCGTTGGAAGTTAATTTCCTACCGAAATCAGACATAGTAAATGTAGTTACATTGTTGTGGACTCCTAACTCTATCATCGCATCGTTGAATGATTTCAAGCCGTTATCCAAAGTTGTCATCAATTGATCATGCACCACAGCGATGTTGTCATGGGTATCAAAACCATTGAGTACCACAAAAAACGTTTGATTTGTTACACTCAAAGTGTTACGAGAAGCGATGGTTTTAGCAACCATCCTCAAGTCTTGTGAAAAGCCATCTGCTTCAAAAGGAGTAGAAAGAGCCTGACTGTTTGCAATGGCCGAACTAAAGGCAATAGAATTACTCTTCGAACCTACGAGGGTATTTTTATAAGCCTGTTGCATAATGTTCTGATAGTTATTTTCCAGCAGACTATCCAATGTTTGTCGCTTCAGTAATTCAAAGAAGTTATTTTGATTGGATCTATTGACCGGGATACTTCCATTTTCTGAATTCTGAATGCTATAAGCTTCTATGCTAGCTCCTCTTTGAAACAGATTTGCTCCGTTTAGAGAGATGTTCATAGAAATATCTTGATTCGCATTATTGGTCTGGAGAATATCAGCTAAACGTCCACCCCAACCCAAGGCGTTCCGATCCTGTGGGATAGAAGTTTGCCAGTGTTTTTGTTGGTCAGGGTGAGAAAAAAGTCCAAGAGGCACCTGCGATGTTCCAGCATTAAAGCCAGCAACAGTAGTCGGTTCTACCAAGGCGCCGATATTCGCTACAAAAGCCAGGTCCCCATTTTCAAAAAGTCCTTGTACCTTTGGAAGGTTGGGATGAAGACCATAAGATTTACCATCTGGGTTGAGAGGATTTATGGGAAGTATATTTCCATTTGGGATAGCCAAATTATTCCTAACCGCAGCGTACTCCGCATACTCCCCACTGCCTCTGGGAATGAGCATATTATAACTGTCGTTTCCTCCTGCTAACAATATACACACTAAAGCACGATAATCATTGGCTGTTCTAGTCGCAAACTTAGAATGATTAGCAGCAGCAGCGGCATTCACCAATCCTAAATTGGTAATACCCGATAAGAGTGTAGTCGCTCCAATAGACGCGCAGCCCATTCCAAGTTGACTTAGGAAATGTCTTCTGCTATAATGACGATGTTTTTTTGACATAGCTTTTTTTGTAAATTTTATTTTTCAATAGCCCTTTAGGAGCGGTTACTTTCTGGATAGTATTGCTTCGCATTTACCTCAAAAGAACATAATCCGGCGTAACCATAATATAATAAATCGCATCGCGAACAATATCCTCACTATCATAATCGGGCAAATTTGCCAAATTTTGATTCACCGTTTGCGTAATAATATCTCTAATCGGAGTTGTCAACTGTCCATGACAAAGAATCAAATCTAGCCGATCAAGGAGGGTGGGCATTCCACCATTATTGTAAGCGCTAATCTCATCCTGAAAATTGAAATAAGGTTTGTCGTTTTGATTGATGATGGTTGCTGTTCCAGAGGCATCAGGGGAGGTGTAATTGTAAAACGGAATATCTTTTAGAACCTCTTCCAATATGTTAATGTAGTGCATCGCCGAAGTCGCATTTAATATTTGAAACTCAGGAGAGACCAAGTCAGCCGGAGCCACCAAATCTTTTTCTGCATAAAAAGGGCTGAAGAAATTAAAGACAGAAGGCGATTGGAAAAAGGATTGTTGGATTCTGTTTCCATGAGAATGGATGTCTCTGATATAATATTTGCCGGAAGGCGTACTCAGATCAAAGGCCGTGAAAAGCTGTGCCATCCGTTCAATGGGTTGTCTCAGTTTACCTGTTTTGACATCGTTAATCCATTGTTGATCTCTTGCTTCTGGATCGGTCAGAATGGCTCTGACTACCGCTTGCATATCTCCTCGAACTCCTTCACCATTATTATTGAAGACAGTGGAAACCCGATTGATGTATTGCGGCGAAGGATTGGATTTTACTAATTGTTGAATAAGGCGATAACCAATGAAAGGGCCAACATTCGGATGCTGATAAAGGACATCAATAGCATCATTAATATCTTCCATCCCACTTTGTCCTGCTGGAATTACAGAACCGTCAATCATAATTTTTTGACTGGTTTCATGATACTCTTCAAACATAACCATAGGTTGTTTAAGATTCACATGTTCGATCCCGGTTCCAAAAGTATTGGGATTACCATCTGTTCTGTTCGGGACAGAAAGTCCGGTTAAAACTTTGGAAAGTTCTTGAATATCAGCAATGTCATAAGTTGGAATTAATTGACCATTATCGTCGTATTTGTAAGAACCATTGTTATTGAGTTCATTCAATCCAATGGAAAAGAGCTGCATGATTTCTCTAGCAAAGTTTTCATCCGGCAATGTGCCTAAAGCGGGGTCTGCTTTTCGGTTTTCATAATGAGACAAATAAATACCCATGGTTGGGCTAAGGGTTACATTGAGTAGTAGATCTCTGAAATTTCCAAAAGCACCAGTGTATAAAATGTCATAGTAAGCTGTACAGGTATTTCCTTGAGCAAGAAGGATGGGAATGCTTGGAGCGGCTACAAATATTTGGCTTAGCGCAAAAGCGACTTTCTGCCGAAGCTTATCTTCTGTTTCAAAAATGCGCTCATAAAAAGCATATTTGAAATATTCAAATTTAGGAATAGAAGCAGGAGCAATTGTTAGTGCTTCCTGATATATTTCGTTATAGGTGTTTAGGTATGGGACCGGTGCCAGAGCAAATTGTTCGTCCAACCAATTTTTGATTCCTGAATTGGCCAGCGCCTGAATATCTTCGTAATTATAGCCAAGTGTAGCTTGCGCTAAAAAACGAGAGGAGAGATATTGATCTTCATATAATCCGCCGCCAGTCAATGTGTGTTTGCCGATATGACCTGCGTTTTCATTGCTTGTACTTATGATCACTCCGGCGTCATGGCCATTGCCAATATAGTCGTTATACAATTGAGCAGATAGCTCGGTCGTATTGATTAAGAACAGTATTATAATAGGGGAAAGGGATAAACAACGATTAAGCGTTTTGTTTAATGAAGCCCATATCAGACCAATTTTTACCCGAAATAGGGTAGGCAAATAGTACCTTTTACCAAGGATATGAATACCTTGATAGCCGCTCAAGTTATTAAGTCGCATAAATGTAGAGAATTAGTTGTAGATAAAACTAACTGGTAATTGGAATCGAAATAGGTAAAGGTGGGTTATTGTGGTGGGTAAAGTTACTACTAATTATGTGGTTTAACAATAGTGGGGTGGCGGTTTAATAATTTCTTCATATGAAGTGAAGGATCACCTATGTTTCGATCCGTACTTTTCCCAAATTTAATTTTTTCTAAACATTAAGTAGCTCCAACGAAAGTCAGGTCATGTTATAGGATGTGGTATTTTGTACTCAAAAATGCTAATAAGACTGCAAAATCAAGCCTTTTGTATCTTTTTTGCCTTGGTTTCCGTATCGTCATATAACCCTGAAATAACCAATTCGCTACCCTTATGAACACCTTGTTTAATTCCGCAGACCTATTCTGGAAGATCTGTTTCCTATTATTTGTGCTTTTGTTGATAAAGCCAAGTCAAGTGCTAGCACAGAAAGTTCAGTTTCAACTCTTTCCCAAAGCAGAACATTTAACCAGTTCGTATTTTAAACACATACATCAAGATCAGAATGGTTTTATTTGGGTTATGGGAAACAGAGCAGATCGATTTGATGGATACAACTTTGTTCCGGCAAATGGGCAAAATAACGGCTTACCTAGCTTCTTTTCGGAAGAGAAATATGAAATGAGCTCCAAAGCGGTGATTTTTAAAACTGAAGATCACTTTCTCATTCAGACCTTACATAATTGGCAGACGGATACCATTCCCTTTAGAGAAGTGCTACCAGAGCATGCCCATTTTACAAAAACATTTGTACATGAATTGGCCGATGGCCAATTGCTCTTTCCTTATGTAGACACTTTGACGAATTTTCTTAACTTTTTACGCTTAGAAAAAGATAATAAGCTGGTTCGGCATTTTGATAAACCTGCCTTTGTTGAAGGTCAGGATTTCAATATGTTTTTTATAATGAGTGATGATAAAGGTCGGTTTTATACGTTTGAAAATTTTAGTAGGCATATCCTGCAGTACGATTCTAAAGGAATCTTAATGCAGCGAATTCCCATCTATAATGAAGATCTAGGCTTTACGGAAATGGCTTTGATAGAGGGAAATAAATTACTGTTCTTAAAAAACGATTCCATCTATATATGGAATGCTACTGAACATCTGCTGCAAACACATCCGCTAACCGAATTCACAAGTGACTTTGGTCAAATAAACGGTTTTGAAGAAGATAGGGATGGTGATTTTTGGCTGTGTGGCTCTGATCGAAATCTACTTTTTTATGACAAAGTAGAAAAGAAAGCCTATGACTTTACTGAAGAGTTGACTAAGTTAATTCCATGGAGAGTGCAATTCAAAGAGATGATAATAGACCGTTCTGGTGTAATTTGGATAATGACTTATTTGGGAGTTATTAAAGTAGTTCCTAAAGATGATTTATTTGATAGCTATTTTAGTGATAAGGATGAGCTTTGTAATGGGTACTGTAGTTTCAGGGGGATTACAGAAGGGGATGAGGAGGAGATTTATGCTAGTTTTTACAGTGGAATAATGAAAATAGATCGAAAGAGAAAAACGACCGAACAACTATTTCCCGACCGTGGATTTTCTCCCAGAGGACTTTCCTGGAAAGATGGAAAACTCATCTTTAATAATGGATCTTTCTTTGATCCTAAAACAAACTTAACCGACGATAACCCTAAGCCAACTAGAAACTATATAATGGATCTTGGTCAAGTGGTAACAGATGGGAAAGGAAGTTACTGGAACGCGCAAGAAGATACCGTATATTTCCTCAGTCATAACAATGTTTCTACAAAGTGGATTCCCCTCTTTTCTTTGCCAAATCATAAAGGGCGAAATGTGTTGTACTATGGACCTGAAAGTGAAAAAATCTGGATGGCAGATGGCAATCGTTTATTTTCCTACCAATTAGGGAATAGCACATTTAAGCTTTCAACCACCTTCTCAAATCAAGAATCTATTAGAGCTATTCATGAAGACGATAAAGGTTTGTTGTGGCTAGGAATGGATAGTGGACTTGTCAAGTATGACCCGACTGCTGAAAAAGAAATAAAGCGATTTACAACTAATGAGGGCCTGTCCGATAACATAGTTACGGGTGTCTTAACGGAAGGCGATTCTTGCCTTTGGCTCAGTACTTATTTTGGTCTTTCCAGGTTCCATATGAAAAAGGAACAATTCCTTAATTTTTATGAACAAGATGGCTTAAGTGAAAATAAGTTCAACCTTCATTCCGCCTATAAAGCTAAAGATGGACAACTGTTTTTTGGAGGATATCGCGGGGTCAATGCCTTTTATCCTGAAGAAGTGATGGAGGATTATAACCACAAAAAGAATCACGGACAATTAGTGCTTTCCTCTTTTACCCGAACAGATGAAAAGGAACAATCCATTTTGGTTGATCGACAAAATTTGAATCAAAAATCATTGGAATGTTATCATTGGAATAAAGCCATAACTTTTGAATTTACTTTAAACGATTATAAAACGACTCCTCAAAATAAGTATAGTTATTTTTTAGAGGGTTTTGAGGATGATTGGTCTTCCCCTGCTAAATATAATTTTGCAAAATACCCAACGTTACCTGCCGGAAGTTATACCTTTCGGGTGAAGGTGTTGGAAGCAAATGGCTATTGGAATCCAAATGAACTTCGTGTCCCTGTGATCGTTTATCCTCCCTGGTGGCAGACAAATTTGGCTTATTCTCTTTATATCGCTGGTTTAATTGGTTTGGTGTTTTTATGTTATCGGTTGCTTCGATATCGCTGGAATTTGAAAACGAAATACCGCATGGAGCAAGATGAAGCACGTCGTTTAAAAGAGTTGAATACTTTTAAAAGTCGTCTGTTTACTAACCTTACCCATGAGTTCAGAACTCCATTAACAGTTATATTAGGAATGGCTGAAGAACTTCTAAATGGCTTTAAAGAACTGAGGAAAGGACAGAGAGAAATCTTTGAAAATCAGACGACAATGATTCAGCGGAATGGCAAATCGTTGCTTCAACTGGTCAATCAACTACTGGACTTATCCAAACTGCAACATAAAGCTTACAAAGTACATTCGCAAAATGATAATATTATTCCAGTCTTAAATTATCTCACCTCTTCTTTTCAATCTTACGCCAATCAAAAAGATATAGCGCTGTCCTTTAGAAGTACCTTAATGGAGCTGGAGATGGATTTTGATCCAGATTTGTTACAACAACTGATGACCAATCTATTGTCGAATGCCATAAAATTTACGCCTTCTGGTGGGCAAGTAACCCTGAGGGTCAATCGTGTAAGACAAGAGGGGGACGACTTAATAACAATAAAAATCGAAGATACAGGAGTTGGAATTCCTGATTCAAAAGTAGAACATATTTTTGATCTTTTTTATCAGGCAGATGATTCCACAACGAGAGCTGGTGAGGGGACAGGTATTGGTTTGGCGCATTCCAAAGAAATAGTGGAGTTAGTAAATGGTCGTATCTCGGTAGAAAGTAAATTGGGAAAGGGAACGGTATTCACGATTCAATTGCCAATAAAAAATGAAGCAGAAAAAGTAACGAAGACTAAGCGGGATATTATTTCTAAAATGCCTCTTGAAAATCGCCCAATCGTACATAATGGGATTGCAGCATTAGAGATGAAAAAGGAAGAATATAACAAAGATCTTCCGATCATTCTTTTGATAGAAGACAATTCCGATGTACTTACTTACTTACTTACTTGAAATCCTGTTTGATGGATAAATATCATATTGAGTTTGCGCTTAATGGCCGAAGTGGTATTGAAAAGGCATTGGATTTGATTCCAGATTTGATTATCAGCGATGTCATGATGCCTGAGAAAGATGGCTTTGAAGTTTGTACTTTTTTGAAAACGGAAGAAAAGACAAGTCATATTCCA
>CAZDTI010000419.1:0-7605 GCA_964508085.1 uncultured Saprospiraceae bacterium
CGTTTGTAGTGGCTCGGCAACAGGCTCTCTGTAGATAACACCAGGTGCTTTACGCTCCAATGGCATCTCGTACTTCTTACCTCCGATAGCTCCTTTACCATCGATTGGCTGACCAAGTGGATTTACTACACGGCCAACATACTCCTCGCCCACCTCGATAGAAGCGATACGGCCAGTACGACGAACGGTAGAACCTTCCTTGATTCCTTTACCAGATCCTAACAATACAACTCCAACGTTGTCTTCTTCCAGGTTCAATACGATTGCTTGAACGCCAGTTTCAAATTCAACGAGTTCACCGGCTTGTGCTTTGGTCAAACCATATACACGAGCGATACCGTCACCCACTTGGAGTACGCTACCTACTTCTTCCAGTTCTGCAGCTGTTTTAAAGCCGGAAAGTTGTTCTTTTAAGATTGCCGAAATTTCGTCGGGTTTTACATCAACCATGATTATTTATTTTTTAGTTAAATGTTCTTTTATAAATGTTTTGGCATACTTAGAAAGCACGCACATGCTATTTTCACCTATCGTATTTTCCTCACACAGAGGCCGCGGAGCTAACGCATCTTTTTTAGTATCTTGCTCTGCGGCCTCTGCGCTCTCTGCGTGAGTATTCCGCATTTTTTTGTTGAAAAAAGGGGCTGCTTATACCGCCGTTGCATTTCGAATATTTTCGTTTTTGGAAAACTCTTTACGAAGTTGCTCCAACTGGTGAGCTACGGAACTGTCGAATAATTTATCTTCAAATTCAATTACAAAACCTCCGATCAAGTCTGGGTTAACTGCTGTTGTTATTTCGATATTAGCCGCTGTTGCTGAACTTCCCGCTAATTTTTTTCTGATTCCTTCTACTGCTGCTTCGGACAATTTCGCCGCTGTTGTCAATTTTACAACCGTCGTTTTATTCAACTGACGGTATTGCTCCATAAATTCGTTTGCGATTTCTGGCAAGTTGGACTCTCTTCCTTTACGAACAGTAATGTCCAGAAAGTTTTTAGTCATCTCATCAAAACGCTCTCCGAAAATCGCCGTAAAGATGTTGGCCTTTTTAGTACCATTGATGATAGGACTTTTCAGCAAACGGAAAAACTCTCCGTTCTCTTTGCAAACCGCCTGAAAGTACTTGATGTCCTCTACTATGCGGTCGAGTTTGCCTTGTTCCTGAGCCAGGTCAATTAAAGACTTGGCGTATCTTGAAGCTATTCTGATTACAGACATGTGCTTTTTTTTTAGATTCTTAGATAAATCTTAAAGAGTCATAGAATTCTGCCAGCGCAACCCCCAGCCCCTAAAGGGGAGCTCCACCCGCTCAGTCATCAGAGTCAATATATTGGTCTGAGAACCTTTTAATATTAATTATCTTAATTCATTTTCATATCATCCACCAAACCATTGGCGAAAGCCTCTTGCTCTGCATCTCCAACCAATTGCTTCTTGATTATCTTTTCTGCAATAGCCAAAGCCATTCCTCCTGCTTGATTTTTGATTTCAACCATTGCTGCTGTTTTCTGGTTGTTGATTTCCTGACGTGCTTCTTCAACAATACGCTTTCCTTCAGCAGACGCTTTTTCTTTAGCTTCAGCAATCATAGAATCTCTAGCTTCTTTTGCTTCTTTCATAATCATGCTACGTTCTGCACGAGCATCTGACAAAATCTTTTCGTTCTCTGCTTTGAGGTTACTCATTTCTTCCTTTGCCTTAGCAGCTGCATCCAAAGCATCCTGTATATCGGATTCTCTTTTGGTTAATGCATCACGGATAGGTCCGAAAGCGAATTTTGACATCATGAACCAGAAGATGCAAAAGATAAGTGCTGTCCAGAAAATTAAACCGAAGTCTGGTCTAATTGGGTTAAAGTCGAGAGATAAAAGAATCATTTCCATAATAATGTATATTCTTAAACTTAATTGTGACACAAAAAATAATTTAACCATTTATACACTCCATCAAATTTATACCTTTCACTTCCTATAGTCGTTATAGCTATAATTTTGATGGCAAATGGTTAAGTTAATTTTTTGTTGTTGCTAAATTTCAAATTAATATTCAACGATGATTGTGAGAAGTTGGCTCCGAAGACCAACCGTCTCGAAGCCAACTAATTACTTTAGGTTTATACACCTGCAATAAGGAAACAAAGTACGATCGCGATAAGAGCCGCACCCTCAACGAGAGCCGCCATCAAGATCATGTTTGCACGAATGTCACCAACAGCCTCAGGCTGTCGTGCAATCGCTTCCATTGCTTTTGCACCGATGCTACCAATACCGATAGCTGCGCCGATAACGGCTAAACCCATTCCGATTGCTGCAATTGAACCAACCATTGAATTAATATTTATGTGATAAAAAAATAAGTTACAAACTAGTGTTTAGTGGTGTGCCTCCTCTGTTGCAGCTCCTAAATAAGAAGCAGTCAAGATGGTAAACACAAAAGCCTGAATGAAAGCAACCAACAACTCAATTGCCATCATAAACAAAGTCAAAAGTGTAGAACCGATTGCAGTTCCATAACTTGCGCCAACATGCTCTCCTGCATTTCCGAAAAGGAAAATCAAGGCTACGAAAATGACCATTACCATGTGACCTGCTGTGATGTTTGCAAACAAACGTAAAGCAAGTGTTATAGGCTTTATAAACATACCCAGTACTTCTACTGGTGTCAAAATCAAAACTTTCAATGGAGCTGGTACGCCTGGCATCCAAAGGATGTGCTCCCAGTAATGCTTGTTTCCATTGATAAGGGTTACGATAAAAGCAACAAAAGCTAATACCATTGTTACCGCAAGATTACCGGTAACATTAGCCCCTCCAAAAAATGGGATTTGCCCCCACAGGTTCAATCCCAGAATAAAGAAAAACAAAGTCAAAAGGAAAGGTAAGAGGCGTGCCCAATCTTTTCCTAAGAAAGGCTTCGCTACTTCATCTTGAATGAAAACGATGATCGTTTCCAATAGGGATTGAGAACCAGAAGGCGCTTGTCCTTCTGTTCTTTTGTATTTGCGG
This sequence comes from uncultured Saprospiraceae bacterium, assembly GCA_964508085.1. GTDB lineage: Bacteria > Bacteroidota > Bacteroidia > Chitinophagales > Saprospiraceae > CALGLS01. The sequence goes on from CAZDTI010000419.1 coordinate 3,009, forward strand.
GCCATTCCGATGAATACCCACATCATAAGTCCGCACACTAAGATCATAGACACTACATTCTTAGTAGGAGAAAAATCGAAGAAAGAAGTAATCCCTCCACCAAATACACCTGCATCAGCAGTACTGCTATTTTCTACTTTTACTTTTGCTCCTTTGTAGTTGAAGTAAGTGTAACTTTTTGATGCTTCTGTTTGAGCAGAATGATGGAACAAGTGTCCTGCTTCTGCTGGTTTTCCATGATCGCTATGATCGTGTCCATGACTGTGGTCGTGCCCATGATGATCATGACCATGATGACTATCTCCTCCTGCCAAGTTTACTTCACCCATTGGGAAACCTTGACCTGGTGCTACACGTTTGATACGTCCTTCAACTAATACGTAACCGTCAATAGCTTTGCTACCATCACCGTGGTGACCAACGATTCCGAAATCGCTAGATAGTCCGGTGGTCCATCCTTGATCTGGGGCATACAACATATATGGCAATGGAATACTCCAAGGACCGATACTGTAAACATTAGCGTCAGAAATGTGGTGAAAGGCTGGTTTAGCAGGGTTGTAACCCTCGCCATCTGCGTCCGATGTTGCAAATGCAGAATTCGTTGCCAGCAAGCTGACAAAAACGAGTAGAATTAATTTATAAAATACTTTCATATGAAGCGTATTCGGTAGCGTCTGATTAAATCGACCGCAAAGGTAGAAATATTATACTTGAATTAAAAGCTAAAAAGTGTTTTTTTATTAGGGGATTTTAGGTGTGGAGAAAGTAGCTTGAGGAAAGGCCAAAATAGGGTCTCATTTGGGCCATAAACAGGGAGAATCCTTAGCCTTTTTTAATTTTCGCCTCAATATTTGTTGTCGAATAACCTTCCATGAAGGCCAGACTTTTAACTTCTCCCCCATTTTCTATGACTTCTTTTGATCCGACAATCTGATCAACGGCCCAGTCTCCCCCTTTTACGAGGACATCTGGTAAAATCAATTTGATCAAATTCAAGGGTGTATCCTCTTCAAAAATAACAACGGCATCTACGCATTCGAGCGCAGCTAAGAGGAATAATCGAGTATTGTCGTCATTGATGGGACGATGCGGGCCTTTGAGACGGGAGACGGAAGCGGAAGAGTTAAGGCCAATCACTAACTTGTCTCCTTCTGCTTTCGCTTCCGCTAAATAGTGGATGTGACCATAATGAAGAATATCGAAGCAGCCATTGGTAAAAACGACTTCTTGGCCTTGGTCTTTCCATTCTTGAGCAAGTTGTTCGATTTCAGCAAAGGTTTTTATTTTGGATTTGAATTGCACGATCATGATACTGCCTTTTCAGTTGTCCTGTTTTGTTCATTTGGAACTACGGGATCATAGTCTCGATTGATAATCGGCAATAGCAATAAGGCTAAACAGCCTAGTAACACATTGCAACCAATCTGGACAGAGAAGAACAGAATATTCGCAAAGGAGAAAGAATCTGCTTCATTGATACCATACAGTGATAAAGCGGCCATGGCCAAGACATGATAAGTTCCCATTCCTCCTGGCGATGGGATCACAATTCCGAAGGCGCCAAAAACAAAGACCATTAACCCGGCCATGGGACCTAAACCGGCAGTCGGTTCAAAAGAGAAAAAGCAGAGGTAGGTCATAAAGAAATACATCAGCCAGATATTACAACTGTGAAAAAGGAACCAACCTGGTTTGTCCAATTTCCGAATAGTTTGTAAGCCTTCGCCAAAGCCTTTGAGGATATTTAGTATTTTTTGAAAAAAGGCAGAGGCCAATATTTGCTTTCGAAAAACGAAGAGAATGATCAATGCCAAGGCTCCTCCACCTAACAATGTTAGCACAATCGGGTTTGCTAATATTGAACGGTCACCTCCCTCTCCTTTACTCAACTCTGTACTGAGAAAGCCCCACAACTTATCAAACTGCAAGACAAAAGACAAACCGATAACTAGTAACAATGAGATTACATCCACCAGTCGATCCGTGACAATAGTCCCCATTGCCTTCTCTACGGGTATTTTTTCATACTGCGAAATCATTCCTCCACGAACTACTTCTCCAATTCGAGGCAAGCCTAGATTAGCGAAATAGGCTATCACTATGGTCAAAAAAGAATTGATCAATTTCGGAGTATAACCCAATGGGCGAATCAACATATTCCAGCGAATGGCTCTACTGAGGTTACTAATAGTAAACGCAATCAAGACCATTCCAATCCAGAAGTAATTGGCATTTGTAAAATCGTCGATTAGCTTTTGCATTAAGCTACATTCTGCTTCTGGTATTTTATCTACAACACACTGTGCACGATAGGCGGCATCTTGGTTTTGATAGAGCAGGTAGAGAATGGTGAGGCCTACGCCGAGGAAGACGAGGAATTTCAGGAAATTACTTAGGGATTTATTCACTTGTAGTTCTTGATTTTTTTTTATAATTGTCAATCAGTTTAATAAATTGCACCTCTTTTTTGGACATAATTGCTACGCCTCTTGTATCCTGTCATCCCGAGCGAATGAGCCAAGAACGAGTCGAGGGATAACTTATCAACATTAAGCCAGCTCACTCAACTCCAGCCAGCGCTCTTCTTTTTCTTCAATAGACTTATCAATCTCCCCTAACTCCACAGACAATTTTTGTATATCCTCCCCGGAGAGCGTAGTATCCATAAATTTCTCAGAGATGGTCGCTTTTTTTGCTTCCAGCTTTTCTATTTCTTTTTCTAAACGGTTGAATTCTTTTCGCTCCATGTAAGACATTTTCGGCTTATCGTCTTTCTTCTCTGGTCTTGTATCTGTATTGCTTTTTGGCGCAGTGCTTTTCTCTGTTCTACGTTTTTCGATCTCCTCTAGTTTCTTAGCCTCCCGATAATCCGAGTAGTTACTATTGTAATCTTTGATGATACCATTGCCTTCAAAAATAAAAAGATGGTCGACTACTTTGTCCATGAAGTAACGGTCGTGAGAGACGATAATCATGCAACCCGGAAAATCCATCAGGAATTCTTCCAATACATTCAATGTTAGGATATCCAAGTCATTGGTAGGCTCATCGAGAATGAGGAAGTTGGGATTCGTCATTAAAATGGTCAATAGATATAGCCGGCGTTTTTCTCCCCCACTTAACTGAGAAACATAAACCTGCTGCTGCTTTCTATTGAATAAAAAACGCTCCAGCAAACCAGCAGCTGTTATTTTCATTCCCTTGTCTAATGGAATATATTCTGCTACATCGCGCACTACATCTATCACCCGCTTATCTTCTGTCAGATCCATTCCATCCTGCGTGTAATGTCCGAAAACAACCGTATCTCCCAACACTACTTTCCCGTGATCTGGTCGTAATTCTTTAGTCATTAACTTCAGGAAGGTAGACTTCCCTACTCCATTCGGTCCAACGATACCAACACGCTCCTTTTTGGTGAATTTATAATTGAAATCTTTCAAAATTTCGAAGTCGCCAAACTTCTTAGAAACACTGTGCATTTCTACAATCTTAGAGCCTAATCGAGCGCCCTTGATGTCTATTTGCACCTTGTCGTTATTGAGTCTTTTAGATGCTGCTGATTTAATGTCGTCAAAGGTATTTACTCTCGACTTTGCTTTCGTGCCTCTGGCCTTTGGCTGACGTCTGATCCATTCCAATTCTTTTTTAAAAAGCTTCTTTGTCTTATCCAAAACGACAGCCTCATTGTCCTGACGTGCCGCTTTCTTTTCGAGGTAATCAGAATACGTTCCACTGTAGCGATAAAGCGTACCTCTATCCAACTCAACAATAGAATTACAGACTCGTTCCAAAAAATAACGATCGTGCGTCACCATGAATAAAGTCAGACTACTACGCTGTAAATACTTTTCCAACCATTCGATCATTTCCAAATCCAGATGATTGGTGGGCTCATCTAAAATAATGAGTTCCGGTTCTTCTATGATTAATTTAGCCAGTGCCAATCGCTTCACTTGTCCTCCGGAAAGAGTACCTACTTTCTGGGCAAGGTTTTTAATATTTAGCTTTCCTAAAATCTCTTTTATTTTGGCCTCGAAGTCCCAGGCTTTCAAATCATCCATCGCTATCATAGCAGCTTGCGCTTCATCTACTTTTTCTGGAAACAATAATGATTTTTCGTAATTGAGAACGGCCTGAATCATTTTATTATCAGAATCGAAAACCGCTTCAAGAATATCGTGATTGGGGTTGAACCTTGGCTCTTGTTCTAAATAACCGACTTTCACCGATTTGTGTAATTGCACCATGTTCTTCTCTCCTTCAGCGTCTTCCAAACCGGCAATTACTTTGAGGAGTGTTGTTTTCCCGGAACCGTTCTGGGCCACTAGCGCAATTCGATCTCCTTGGTTGATTTTCAGGGAGATGTTATCGAATAAGACTTTTTCGCCGTAGTGTTTACTTACTTTTTCTAGTACGAGGTATTCCAATTTTTTTTGTTTTTTTGTTTAGAGGAGCGTAGCTCCGGAAACGTTTGTAACACAAACACACATGTCTACTTAAAGAGCATAGTCTCTGGCAACGTGAAAAAACGCACCATTTATCTGGACTAACGCGGCCGGAGCTATGCTCCTGTTAAAAGACTTTCGTCTTT
>CAZDTI010000420.1:0-7600 GCA_964508085.1 uncultured Saprospiraceae bacterium
TACCTGCACCAGTTGATTTAACAGCTACGGACAATTGTGATGGTGACATTACTGTATCTCCATCAGCAGTTATTACTCCAGGTGATTGTGATGATCAATTCACTATGGTAAGAACTTGGACTTTTATTGACATGTGTGGAAATCAATCTCAGGTATCTCAAACGATCACTGTATTTGACGATACAGCTCCTACATTTACTTTTGTTCCTGCTGATTACGAAGGTCCATGTGTTGATGAAGATGGAAATGTAACAGTATACGCACAGGTTTGCTCTAGCTCTGATGATGCAGAGGAAGATGAGTCAAATGGTAATGAAGGAGAAATGAATTTGACTAGCTCTGATTTAGAAATGAGTTATGATAATTCTCAGAATAAAAATGTAAAAGTAGGAGTGCGTTTCAAGGATTTGAATATTCCTGCTGGCGCGACAATTACTTCAGCATACATCCAGTTTACTGCTGATGCAACGGTTGATATTGATCCATCAGAGTTGACTATTTATGGTGATGATACAGACAATGCTTTAACTTTCACTACAGAAGATTTCAATATTTCTGATCGCCCAGCAACTGATGCAACGGTAACTTGGAACCCAGGAGACTGGTTAGAAATCGGAGATAACTTAGAAGTAGAGCGTACACCTGATTTGACTTCAATCGTTCAGGAATTGGTAGACAGAGCTGGATTTACTCCAGAATCAGCGATGGCATTCATTATCGAAGGAATCGGAAAACGTACCGCTATTTCTTACGACTTGAACCCTGAGCAAGCTCCTGAATTATATGTGACTTACTCTGTAGGTGAAATATTTGGAGAACCAACGGCTACTGATAACTGTAGCAACGTGACTATTCTTTTTGAAGATGAAATAATACCAGGTTGTGAAGGTTCTATCACTAGAACTTGGATCGCTTTAGATGATTGTGGTAACTCTGAAATTGCAACACAAACAGTGAACTTCACTGGTGACAATGTGCCTCCAGTATTCACTTTCGTTCCTGCTTCAGGTAATGGAGAATGTGATGATGTTACTTTCCCCCCTGCTTTTGGAACTCCAATAGCTGAAGACAATTGTGGTGGAATGGTAGATATTACTTTTGAAGATTACTTCTACGAAGGAGATGAAGACAGTTGTGATAATGAAGAAGATTACGAATACCGTCGTGAGTGGACTGCAACAGATGCTTGTGGAAACACAACAACTGCTGTTCAAAACTGGGACATCAATGGAAACGATTACTCTTCTTTCACAGGATTTATCTATACAGAAGAAGAAGCACCAGTTGAAGATGTACAAGTTACTTTAAGTGGTTCTAATGGATTCAACATGTTAAGCGTTTCTGGTGGAAATGGAACTTACGGTTACAACAGCTTAACGGCTGGAGCGAACTATACTGTTTCTCCATATTTAAATGCAGATCCATTAAACGGAGTATCTTCATTTGACCTTGTTTTGATTGGTAGACACATTCTAGAACTTCAGACTTTGGATTCTCCATACAAGATAATTGCAGCAGATGTTAATAAGTCTGGTTCTGTTACTACAATGGATTTGATTCAGCTACGAAAGTTGATTCTACACATTGATGATGAATTTGTAAACAATACATCTTGGAGATTCATAGAATCTAACTACGTATTCCCTCAAGTTAACAATCCTTTTGCAACGATCTTCCCAGAAGAGACATTCATCAACGGATTGGTACTGGGACAAGAGCAGGACTATATAGGTGTGAAGATTGGTGATGTAAACGGAACCGCTGTAGCGAATAGCTTTGCTGGAGTAGAAAGTAGAAATGCTGCTGAAGATTTGACTTTCGTAGCAAATGATGCTTCTTTAGCTGCTGACGAAACTTATGAAATGGTAGTTCATGCTGCTGATTTCAATAATGTAATCGGATACCAGTACACCATGAACTTTGATGCTGCTGAAATGGAATTTGTAGGAATGACTCCAGGTGCATTACCAAACTTGGACGAAGGAAACTTTGGATTCACAAAGGCAAATGAAGGAGCTATCATGACGAGTTGGACAAGTAAGGAAGCAATAAACATGGATGCAGATGCTGAATTGTTTACCTTGACTTTCAAGGCTAAGAGAGCGCTTAAGATTTCAGAAGCACTTTCTATCAGCTCACGATATACAAAAGCAGAAGCTTACAACGGTGCTGCTCAATTATTGGAAGTAGGTCTACGATTCGAAGGAGAAGTGACAACAACTGTTGCGAACAATGTTTTTGCATTGTACCAGAATCAGCCTAATCCATTCAAGTCTAGCACAACTATCGGTTTCGAATTGCCAGAAGCAGCTGCAGCAACTTTGAGCATTCACGATGTGTCTGGTCGTTTGCTAAAGCAAATTGACGGTGACTTTGTAAAAGGATACAACGAAGTATCTGTAGAAAAGAGTGACTTACAAGCAACTGGTGTTGTATACTACCGTTTGGTAACTGCAGACTTTGAAGCGACTAAGAAGATGATGATCGTTAAGTAATTCATTGGATTAGCTCTTAATAATAAAGAGTAATTTTCTAAAGCCCCCTTCTCAGGAATGAGGAGGGGGCTTTTGTAATGTGAGTGAATAGCCTGATCAATTTGTAGCGAAGAAAGGTATATTTTTCAATGAAGTGAGGTTTCTATTTCTAACTAGAAATAAGGGCTGTAAATATATTAATTAAATTAATAATGTAAAATAGTGGGTAAATCTTACCTTTTTCCTACATTTGCCGCAGATATAAGCTTTTTTTACATGTCACGATATTCAAACTTAGAGAACTTTTCTCTAAAACCGTCGTAACAAATGACAGCCCACAACGCTAAAGTCTTTCACTTCGTCATTAGTGATATTATTGTTAAATCAATATAAGGACTTTTCCCACAAACCGTAATCTATTTGCATTCGGCTAAATTACCGATAGCTAAACTGATCAGTTTATACACTGAACAGCTTCATTGTTGACTCCTGTCATCTGTTGAACTGTTTGGCTATTTGAACTGGCAATTCTTTTTTTGATCTATAGGTTTAGATCAGAATAGACGAATGAATATACACCATGAATCTTTATATAATCCCCACGCGATTTTAACATACTTTATAAACATTTAATAACATACAAAAACCTAAAACGCGAGCATGAACAAATCATTACATTTCGGCTTGACTATACTCATAGTCTTAGGCTGCTTTTTTTCTAACAATATATATGGGCAAACAACGCTTGGACTCGGAGAAATAGCTTTTACTGGCTACCAGTCAGATCCTCCGAATAAAATATCTTTTATATTGTTGAAGCCGATAGAGGCAGGAACAAAGATTTCTTTTACCGATAGTGGCTGGTTGGCTGCAGGAGGCTTTCGAACTTTTGGTCCAGGAATCATTGAAGAGTTGGCGATGACTTGGACGGCTGATATAGCTTATCCTTGTGGAGCTCAGATTCAATTGTTACCAAATACCAGTGAAAGTTTTGCAGAAGATGGTACGCCTGCTGGTACATTGGTCAATCCTGATATCACAGTTGCAACGAACGATCCCTTTCCAAATATTCCTTTTGCGGTGAATTTAAATCAAGCAGGAGACCAGCTTTTCGCTTTTCAAGGAGCTTTTCCTACCGCTACTAATATGAGTGGTTTTTTGGCGGCCATCCAAATGAATGGCCCCTGGCAAGCAGATGCTACTAATGCCAATACTTCGGCACTTCCTTCGGTTTTTACTGATGGGGTAAACTCCTTATTCATTGATCCACAAATAAAAAATGCTTCTTATGCCTGTGGCCCTCCTCAATTTGTACTGGCGGGAGAAACACCAGCACAAGTAGCTGCAATGGTTAATAATTCGAGTAACTGGTCCGTAAGTTCAAATGCGAATTTGGATATACCGCCAACTTGTGATTTTCTAGTTTGCTGTACGATTTTAGAAAGTGTAGCAAGCACAGACGAAACTTGTTTGGGAGATGATGGAACGATAACGATGGCTGCTTCCTTTTGTTCTTTAAATGGAAGCTACACGATTACGGGGCCAGTAACAATGACGAACACGACGGGTATTTTTACTGGTTTGCCTACAGGGAATTACATGGCAACAGCAGAAGATACGGGATTGCCAGCAGGTACATGTACTGCTTCTCAGACTATTGTGGTGGGGGAGGAATTAGATGTGGAATCACCGATGGTGGTGACTCCGTTAGCTCCTGTTACGGACTTAACTTGTGGGGCTACTCTCCCTGATCCACCGCAGACTGCTGCTGGTTTTATTGCACAGGGTGGTCTTATAACAGATGATTGTACAGCGGTCGGAGATCTTTCATTTTCCGCTCAGGAAACGGAAACAGGTGATCTTTGTAGTCCTAATAATTTGCTTACTGTTACACGTACTTTTACCATCTCGGATGCTGCTGGAAATAGTACAACGACTCAACAAACCTTTACTTTCTTGGAAGATGTAACGGAGCCAGTGATAAGCTGTCCTGCTGATGTGACGATAGAATGTGATGCAAGTACTTCCCCGGTGAATAATGGTACAGCTACTGCTACCGATAACTGTTCTGCGGGGGCGGAAGTTGAAATCACTTTTACGGATGTTAGTACACAGACGACAACAGGTTGCGGTCAATACCAATACGAAATTACAAGAACCTGGCGAGCGGAAGATGCTTGTGGGAATACTTCTGAATGTACACAGATTATTACTGTTGAAGACACAACAGATCCAGTTATTATCTGTCCAGCTAATGATAATTTGTCCTGTACGGATGCTACCAATCCGGCAACGACCGGAACACCAGCGGTTACAGACAATTGCTCGGCTGCTGCTGAAATAGTACTAACTTCCTCGGACGTGACCACGCAGACGGCAACAGGTTGTGGTCAGTACCAATACGAAATTACAAGAACTTGGCGAGCGGAAGATGCTTGCGGGAATACTTCAGAATGTACGCAGATTATTACCATTGAAGACACGACGGCTCCAGACATTACTTGTCCTGCAGATGCAAACTTGTCTTGTACCGATGCTACTGGTCCGGCAGCGACAGGAATGCCTGTAGTTACGGATGACTGTTCGGCACTTGCTGAAATTATAGTAACTTCTTCAGACGAGACTACGCAGTCAGCAGAAGGTTGCAATCAATTTACTTATACCATTTTACGAACCTGGTTGGCTACTGATGCTTGTGGAAACAGTGCTTCATGTGTTCAAACTATTGCGGTAACGGATACGGAGGCTCCAGTAATTACTTGTCCGCCTAACCAGACCTTGACTTGTTTTGAAACGATCCCAAGTCCTTATATGAACGCGGTTGATTTCATTGCAGCAGGAGGGACTATTGGAGACAACTGTACGACTGCGTTAAGCGACTTTACAGTCTTTGCCCAGAATTCAGATAACGGAGGAGACAACTGTCCGGGCAATGCAAGACAAATGGTGCGGACCTATTACGTGGCTGATGCTTGTGGAAATATATCTATCTGTACACAAACCTTTACTTACTTAGAAAGCGAGCAGGGACCAGTTATAACATCAGTTTTACCATCTTGTTATAAGTATTGTGAATCATTGGTTAACCCTATGGAAGGCGACATTACTTATGATACAGATTGTAGTTTTGATGGAGTGGTTAATATTACTGGTCCAACACAAATTGGACAAGATAATTGCCCGGGAACTATTTACAGATATACTTATACGGTAACAGACGATTGTGGCAGAATCTCAGCTCCGGTAACTCGCGATTTCATTATAGGAAATAATGGACCAACGATTGAGTGTGCTCCGTTTAATTTAATTTTAGAATGTGGTAATCCTAATAATCAAGAATACATTGATACGCACTTAGGAATCGTGACGGTTAATACTTCTTGTGGATTAGGGTACACCGTTAATCATTTTCCACAGAATTTCAACTTGGTGTCATGTGCCTCTGCAACGGTTGTGACTTTTGTAGCGACAGATGCTTGTGGAAGAACAGCAAGTTGTACGACGACCATCGCTGTGCAGGATAGTAGTGCACCTACATTTACGGAAGTGCCTCCATCAGTATGTGATGTCATCGAATGCGGAGCGGATGCTAATTATTGGTTTGACCACTGGATTGATTATATGGTCACTGGATTAGTAGCAACAGATGACTGTGATAACAATGTTTCTATTTCGGCGCTAAGTCCGCAGTTAAATACGACTTGTGGTGCAGATGGAAAAGCGGTTTCTGTAGTCTCTTTTGCGGCAACAGATAATTGTAGCAATTCTAAGATTATAACTGGAACCTTCACAATAGAAAATACCAGTCCTGCAGTATTTATGGATGTACCTGCGAACATGACGATCAGTTGTTCGGAAGTTTTAGCTTTTGGAACTCCTGTCTTGTCAGAACAATGTGAAACGACATTAACATTTACAGATGCCACAGATAATTCCAATCCTTGTGCAGTGCAGTATACTCGAATCTGGACGGCTACCGATGCTTGTGGTGGCTTAACGACTATGGCGAGCCAAACCATAACGGTAGAGGATACGGATGGACCAATGTTTACAAATACACCTACTGATGTAACGATTTCTTGTGCTGACCCGCTTATTTTTGGAACACCAACAGTTACAGATGCTTGTACGATGAACCCTACATTAACTTTTGAAGATGAAGAAAGTGGGACTGGTTGTACCATTATGCACACACGTACTTGGACAGCTACCGATGCATGTGGACTAACCGCCACGGCGAGTCAAACGATAACGGTGGAAGATATGGATGGCCCCGTATTTTCGAATACGCCTGCTGATGAAACGATTGCTTGCAATGAAGCTGTTTCATTTGGTGTTCCAACAGTTACAGATGCTTGTACAATGAGTCCTACGGTGGATTTTGTAGATGAACAAAGTGGTTCAGGGTGTAACATCGTGTACACGCGTACCTGGACCGCTACGGATGCTTGTGGAAATACGAGTACATTCAGTCAAAATATTACAGCAACGGATACAGAAGCACCGAGTTTTACCACTGTGCCTGGAGATTATACCGGGCCTTGCATAGATGACAATGGAATAGTGACGGCTTACGCACAAATTTGTGCTAGTTCAGATGATGCGGAGGAAGACAAAGAAGATGGCGATGAAGGAAAAATGAATTTGACCAGTTCTGATTTAGAATTGGTTTTAGATGATTCGCAAAATAAAAACGTAGAAGTAGGAATGCGATTTAAAGATTTGAATATTCCTGCGGGAGCGCAAATTACATCTGCTTATATTCAGTTTTATGCTGACGCAACAATTGATGTTGATCCATCTTCGATAACGATACATGGAGAAGACAGTGATAATGCATTGACTTTTACGACAGAAGATTTTAATATTTCCAGTCGAACAAAAACGTCCGCGGCTGTAGATTGGGAGCCGGGTGACTGGCAGGTGATTGGGGATAATCATGAAGAGGAACGTACACCCGATTTAACCGCGATTGTTCAGGAAATAGTAGACAGAGGTGGCTATACTTCAGAAAGTGCCTTAGCCTTTTTTATCAATGGTACTGGAAAACGTACAGCGATTGCTTATGATTTGAATCCGAGTCAGGCACCGCAGCTGTATGTAACTTATCAAGCGCCATCTGACGT
>CAZDTI010000421.1:0-7574 GCA_964508085.1 uncultured Saprospiraceae bacterium
GCTTAAAAAGCTTTTCTCATCAAATACCTAAGCAAAATGGAGATCATTTACATATTAAAGAAAATAGTCGTTCTTTTAAGTTTTTTTCAGTTTTCAATGATACAGGCTTATGCTTGCAACATCTTTCCTATTCCACAAAGGAATCTAACAATAACAGCAATCAGCCTGCCCAAGCTCATTATTCTCGATACACTTTCTCAAAGCGATAGATTTACTGATAATTGGATAATACAGTTAAGACCTGATCCTTTTTTTGATGGCATTCGCATAAAGCCAACTATCCAGAAAGCTACTTTTTCCTGGGCCTTAAAAACAGTTGACGGCTTTGAACTGGCGAAAAGAGTGGTAAAACATCCCGAGGCAAAATTGAACCTCGCCTATCTATCTACAGGTACTTATATACTGGAATTATCATCGGGATCAGAAATTTCTAGCCTTCTGCTAGCGAAGTACTGAGTAAGACCGACGATTTTTTTTCTATAAAATACATCGCAATCTCCCCTTTTCCTTTCACTTCAATCTTCCCTCTCTCTTCAAAATTAAAGTCCTCATCTTCTTGCAAAATATCATAGACATACTCCGAAACGTTGACTCTTCCTACTGCACCATTCGATTCCATTCGGCTAGCTGTATTTACGGTGTCTCCCCAAATGTCATACTGAAACTTTTTGACTCCTACGATTCCTGCGACCACTGGTCCGGTATGTATTCCAGTACGCATTTGAAAAGCCAGTCTTCCTTCTGCTGATAAACGCTCTCGCCGTTTAATAATAAAATCTGACATTTCAAGAGCCGCCATTACTGTTTTTTTAGTAGCATTTTCATCTGGAGCAGGAAGGCCTCCAGCAGCCATATAAGCATCTCCAATCGTTTTTATTTTCTCAAGACCATGCTTGGTAATAATGCTGTCGAAGGCTTTAAAGCATACATTGAGTTCTTCAACCAATTCTTTAGCGCTTAGCTCTTCTGAGATTTGAGTGAAGCCTTTAAAGTCCGTAAAAACAACAGAAACTTGATTGAAGTCACGTGCACTGGCTTCACCCGTATCTTTCAACTCCTCTGCTATTTCGGCTGGTAAAATATTGAGTAACAAACCCTCTGCTCTGTCGTATTCTCTTTTGATTTCGATATTTGCTTTTCGTTGTAACCGCCAGCGAAAATAAAACCCTAAGGCTCCTAACAATGACAATACAAAAGCGGAGATCGCTCTATTTCTTGTTTTCTCTTTTGCTTCAATCGCTTTTTGATGGAGCAAAGCAATCTGCATTTTCTCTTCAACCCTAGCCATACTATCGGCCATAATTTGTTTATCAAATTCCATCCGCTGGAGTTGTTTTACACTCCTTTCGTGCCCTACTTTAGCTCTAAGCTCAAACATTTTTTCTAGGTATTTCAATGTTTTAGTAGCATCACCTAATTTTTTGTGTGCTTGATAAAGGCAATGACTGCAAGCAAGTTGTCTACTTGTAACATCCGTTTTTTCGTATAAGTCTAATCCTTTTTTACAGTAAGCAACTCCCTTTTTATAATCATTTAAATCACTATAAGTTTCTCCAATATTTCTATATGAGCTCGCAATCTTATCTTCTTTCCCCACTTTTTCCCGAATGGCTAAAGCTTGAAAATGATGTGCTAAAGCTTCTTCAAAGTCTCCTATATCCTCATAGATATTGCCCATATTATTTAGCGAACTGGCTACTGACAAGGGGGGCCCTCCTTCCCTCCTTAGTTTCAACGCTTGCTCATTGATTTCCAGCGCTTTTTTGAATTCTTCTTTTCTCCGATAAATACTTGCTATCTGCGCAAGCGCGCCAGCGAACTTGTCCTCTCTTCCTATCTGTTGATACAATTCATAAGCTCTTTGAAAATAAGCTAAAGCTTTATCATAATTTTCCGCGATTTTATGAATACTCCCAACCTCCATTAAGGCTCCTGCATAATCATCTAAATCTCCTAATTCTTCGTAGAGCACCAAACTTTTTTCATAGTAGCCCATACTCTTTACCTCTTTACTTTGCCTTTTATAGACCATACCCAATAATTGCAAAGCTTTAGCTTGACCATAAGTATAAGTTAGCGCTTCACTTAGCTCTAAACTTTCGTTTAATAAGTTGATAGCCGCTACATGTTCATAATGGAAAAACTTAGAGGCACCTAATAATCGCATGGCGTTGGCCACTCCAAATCTTTGTCCCTTCTCTTCAGAAAATGCTTTCAATTTATCGGCAGCCACCTGCGTAGAATCTAATTTCTTAGTTACAAATTTCTTAGCAATATAATCGGTGTAAGCCACGATTCGAATAGAATCAGACTCATTGAGATTCTGCCAGACTTGATAAAGAGAATCGGTCTTTGCGTTAGCGGATTGATGAAAAATAAATAAGAAAATCAGAGAAAGAAAAAGATGAGTAGTATTATAACAATACATTCTCAGTGTAACAACTAAACCAATAACAGACTCTATAGTCGGTCGAAAAACATATGTTATTCTTAATCGAAAAGGCATCCTTTTGTTTTGTGAGGAAAGTTTTATCGTTCAAGTTCCTTGAGTTTAATCAGGGGCAGAGCAAGATCAACAACAAACAATAAATCGGGAAGCTATTGTTTACCGAGCCCTACTCTCGAAGATATGGAAAATGATAGGAATTTGTAAGAAACAATGTCACATTATGATTAACAACTATGTATTTTTAATGAAAAAAACTGGAAAGGTGGACAAATGTTTCATTTGTCTACAGCTTGTGGCTTCCGGCTATTTATAAACGTCCATTAAAGTGGCCGGAGGTCACAAGCCGACTCGTTGAGAATGCCAGAGCATTCCACAAGCGAACGCGAGCGAACATATTGGAGGCATCTTTATGTAAATTGGCGGCTCTTATCATTCCGAGCGAGCACAGCGAGTCGAGAAACTACCTAAATATCGTCACATCACCTTTCTCGAATATCTTCTCTACTCGTCTGCCACAAACCAAGACCTCCGCACGAACCCACCAAACATAGACACCTGGGTTCAAAGCTTCCTCTTGATATTTACCATTCCAACCATCTTCAATTTGAGCGGTCTTATACAAAGTATTACCCCAACGATCATACAAATGCATTTCATATATCAGCACTTCGATATCTCCTGCAGCATAAGCACGAAATTCGTCGTTGGTACCATCTCCATTTGGCGAGAAGGAATTCGGAATATAGAAATAACCGTCCCCTATCCGATCTCCTAGCGTCACTTCCAGATCGAAGGCGCGGGTTTCACACTCATTGGTTACTGCCAAAACATATTGACCTGGGTCATAGATTGGAATATCAGTTCCTGTCAATCCATGTTGCCATTGAAACAGCATGGAATCTGTTTGACCACTAAGCAATTGCGCCTGAACCCTGACACTATCATCTACGCAATTTAAAACGGGAGCTATGAAATTCAACTCCACTGGAGGAATTGCTGTTATTTCTATCGACTGTTCTTCTACACAATAATTTCCATCTTGGACGTAAACATAATGTTGGCCAGCAGAGGCATTATTCATCAGGCTGTCACTTTGGAAGGCAGACTCATCAAAAGCATAAAGAAATGGGGCGGTACCTCCACTGATGGCCTCTACTACTATTTCTCCATTATCACCATTCCAACAGATCAAGTCCGTGGCGGAAAGACTGAATTCGAATTCAGGATAACTTTGCAATTCTACAATAACAATAGAATCACAACCATTAGCGGCTACAAAAAGGTGCTCGGTAATACTACCCGCATAAAGAATTTCTCCATTATAGGCCATTGAGTCTGAAGCACAAATATATCGCGAAATTTCATTGATCGTAACGGATAAAGTGTTTACCAACAAATTCACGACCGAATCACAGCCTTGATAAGTATTGTACATCAGGTCAATGTCAGTACCTGCAGCATATGCTACACCATCATGAATAACGGTATTCCCATCACAAGCCACCTTGTTGACGGTTTCAAAGCTGTTCGATAAAGCTGTAACATTCACCTCTACTAAGGAGTCGCAACCCAATTGATTGATAAAAATATAATCGTAGCTACCCGGAGATAATTCGTCATTTACATAACTGACTGTTGTTCCTGGACAAGTGTAAAGTTCCACTTCTGTATCTCCTAAAGGCAAAGCTGCTACAGTCAATAAGATAGTGGAATCGCAACCGGCTGTGGTTGTATACACAAACGTTTCTTCTGTTCCTGCCAGATAGGATGTACCATTATATATTACAGATTCTCCTTCACAACCGCTCATTTCCACTGTTTCGTTATAAACCAAGTCTTCATCTACCATAACCATAACAATAGAATCACATCCTCTTATAGTTGTAAAATTAAAGATGGTGGACGAGCCTGGAGTCAAGGATTCTCCTTCATAGATAATCGTACTCCCCGTACAGGTGCTATAGTTCTCTGTCATTTCATAAACGGGCAATGGTTCTACTGATAAGTAAACGGTAGAGTCACAATTTTGTATCGATATCAAATCAAACTGCGCTGTCGCTCCTGCTGAATAAGCTACTCCGTTGTACATTACCTGCTCTCCGTCGCAAGCACTTAATTCAACACTCTCTTCATAATTTGTCACTTCCGTCACCGTTACTTGAACTATAGAATCACAATTATATTGGTTGGCAAAAGTAAACAAGGTATCTGCTCCAGCGCTTAGCATATTCCCTGCAAATTCCACTTGACTACCTTCACAGGTATTAAACGATTCCGTACCTGCAAAAACAGGATTACTAATTACATTTAAATTAATAATCGAATCACATCCTACTACTGTAGTATATTCAAAAACTTCTGCAGTACCTGCTGGATAAGCGACTCCATTGTACATCACTTGTTCTCCTTCACAAGCACTTAACTCTACCATTTCACTATAAGCCAAATCTTCATCTACTACGACCATAACAATGGAATCACATCCGCGTATCGTGGTAAAATTGAACACGGTAGATGAACCTGCCACCAAGGATTCTCCTTCGTACATAATAGAACTTCCCGTACAGGTGTTATAGTTCTCTGTCATTTCATAAACGGGCAATGGTTCTACTGATAAGTAAACGGTAGAGTCACAATTTTGTATCGATGTCAAATCAAATTGAGCGGTCGCTCCCGCGGAATAAGCGACCCCATTGTACATCACCTGTTCTCCTTCGCAGACGTTTAGCGCTATGCTCTCTTCATAACTCGTCACCTCTGTCACCGTCACCTGAATCACAGAATCGCAGTAATATTGGTTGACAAAAGTAAACAAGGTATCTACTCCTGCATCTAACATTACTCCTGCAAACTCCACCTGACTGCCTTCACAAGTACTGAGAGATTCAACATCTGCAAAAGTCGGATTACTGATGACATTTAAACTGATAATCGAATCACAACCCGCTAGTGTTGTATACTCAAAAACTTCTGTTGTACCTCCTGAATAAGCAATTCCATTATACATAACCTGTTCTCCTTCACAAGCGCTTAGTTCTACCATTTCACTATAAGCCAAATCTTCATCTACCACAACCATAACAATGGAATCGCATCCACGCATGGTGGTATAATTAAACGAGGTAGATGAACCTGCTGCCAAAGACTCCCCTTCATATATAATAGAACTACCGGTACAAGTGCTATAGTTCTCTGTCATTTCATAAACGGGCAATGGTTCTACTGAAAGGTAAACGGTAGAGTCACAATTTTGTATCGATGTCAAATCAAATTGAGCGGTCGCTCCCGCGGAATAAGCGACTCCATTGTACATCACTTGTTCTCCTTCGCAAACGCTTAACGCTATGCTCTCTTCATAACTCGTCACCTCCATTACCGTTACCTGAACTGTAGAATCGCAATTATATTGATTAGCAAAAGTAAACATCGTATCCACTCCAGCATTTAACATTACTCCTGCAAACTCCACCTGACTCCCTTCGCAGGTACTAAATGATTCTACACCTGCAAAATTCGGATTACTACTAATACTCAGCACAATAATCGAGTCACAACCTGCAAAAGTATTAAAGACCAGAGTGTCTTGTGTTCCTGCAGGATATGCTATTCCATCATACATAATCATATCACCTTCGCAAGCATCCATAGCTACTATTTCGCTGTAAGCTAAATTTTCATCAACTATAATCGTAACAATAGAATCACATCCTCTAAAAGTCGTCATTGGGATATCTGTGGTTGTACCGGGCAAATATTCAACACCATTATAGATAACCGACTCACCACTACAGGTACTAAAGGTTTCCTGGAAAGTATACCTCGGCCAAGCTTCGACATTTAGATGAACCAAGGAGTCACATCCATAATTCGTGGTGTACTCCAGAGTTACATTATCTCCTGCCTCGTACATCAAACCATTGTATTCAACTATTGTTCCTTCACAGACTCCGATATTTTCATCCATTTCATAATTGATACTTTCTATAACCGTTACCGTAATGGTAGAATCACAACCCCATAAATTCGAAAAATTAAACTTTGTGGTCGTTCCGGGTAACAATATTTCTCCGGCGAAATTTACTTCTTGTCCTTCGCATGTTCCAAGGGTAATAGAGTCATCACTGTGCGGTAGCAATTCCAATTCAAAAGCATCTGAGGCGGTATAACAACCATGGATATTGTACAATTCTATCCGATAGCTTCCAGACTCCTCTGGCATCAGATCAGGGTTTGTTCCATTTGGTGCAGCAATTGGATTATTATCCAAATACCATTGATATTCCGAAACGTTTGACATCTCTGGCAAACAAAGTGTATCAGGCGAACAATGTATGTGGCAACCATCCGGCACTAAGTTAGCATCCGGCGCTCGATAGATTTCAAGGATGTCACTTTCGCCTTCACAGCCAAACTGACTGACCGCTCTCACAAAATATTCACCAGCTGTACTTGCCGTAATCGTCGGACCCAATTCGCCCGTGTTCCAAAGGTAAGTTAAGTCTGCTTCTGGATTACTCACGTAAAATTGAGCTTCTGTGCCTTCACAAATTGGCCCCGGAGGGTTTGTGGCGATTTGGATATCTGTTGGCACCGGATTTACAACAACTGTATATGGCCCTTCCGTATTCATACAACCAGAAACATTGTCCGTAACCGTAACTATGAAATCGTAAGTTCCAGCTGTAAGATTACTGTTATGACCTTCGCCAAAATTCAAAGTTGGCCCAGACCCGCCAGTAGACCAAGTGTAGGAATAATCACCTGCCCCGGAAACACTGAGAAAAACATCTTCCCCTTCACAAAGGATATAACCGTCAAAAAAGCAATCTGCAGGTTGACCAAATTCGTTGAATTCTGTCACTTTGATAGTTGCCTCCGGATTAGGCACCACATCCAAAACACCATCAGGCGGACTGTAGGTACAACCATAATCATCGGTAAGGGTCACTTCATAGACTCCGGCATCTGTTAAGGTAATACTTTCTGTTTGTTGGCCTTCTCCCCAAACCCAGGAAGCACCCCCTGGTGGGGACATTGCTGTTGTGGCATTTCCTGCACAAATCGGAGAAGAGGGATCCATTGTTATTTCTCCACTTAAACCATTCGCGTCAACATTTACAGGAAG
>CAZDTI010000422.1:0-7567 GCA_964508085.1 uncultured Saprospiraceae bacterium
TAAAAGGTGCTGATCTTTTTGAGGATAAGGGAGTGGTCATCACCAATACGGCCTACAGTGATGGTTGCAACAGAGGCTACACCACTTTGGCTCAATTAGCGGATCAGCAAAGTGATCTAATCCCAGAACTTATTCACGTTTTTTCTGCCGGAAATGCGGGTATTGACGATTGCGAATATGGCGCAGGCAATGGTTGGGGCAATATAACGGGAGGTGTAAAAACAGGGAAGAATGTTTTGGCGGTTGCCAACCTCAATGTAAATGGACAACGAGTTTTCTCAAGTAGTAGAGGACCTTCTAATGATGGTAGAATAAAACCAGATATTGCGGCCTTTGGTGAAGGGCAAATGGGATTGATGCCCAACAATGAATATCAAATTGGTAGTGGTACTTCTGCCGCTGCTCCTGTTATTTCTGGAATTTTGGCGCAATTATATCAAGCTTATCGTGAGAAATACAACAATATAAATCCGTCTTCTGCATTACTAAAAGCTTGTCTTCTAAATAGTGCCGACGACCTTGGGAATCCTGGTCCGGATTACTCCTTCGGTTGGGGAAAGGCAAATGCGTATCAAGCTTTTGAAATAATAAATCGGGAGCAATGGCTGATAGGAACAGCTACGCAAAATAGTGCGGATACTTTCTCCATTCCAGTTCCTCCTAATGTGAAAGAACTGCGAGTGATGCTTTACTGGCATGACAAAGCGGCTTCTCCTACGAGCGCCAAATCACTGGTGCATGATATAGACTTAAAAGTAGAAGCACCAAATGGCACTTCTCACTTGCCCTGGGTATTGAATAATAACCCTTCGGCTGATTTACTTAATTTGCCAGCCAGTGTCGGAATAGATCATTTGAATAACATAGAACAAGTTTTTATTTCGAACCCAGAAACAGGGGATTATAATTTCCATGTCAATGGTTTTGAAATTCCATTTTCAGAACAAGAATATTACATTGTTTATTCTTATGTTTTTGATGAGCTTAAGTTGACTTATCCAAATGGTGGAGAATCTTTTGCGCCAGCAGATCAAATACAAATACATTGGGACGCTTTGGGAAGCTCTTCTGAATTCAAGCTAGAATATTCAACTAACAACGGGAACTCTTGGGATCTAATAACTACACTACCAGGTCATTTACGTCAGTATCTTTGGACTATACCGGACGCGCAATCGGGAGAAGTAATAGTTCGTGTAAATCGTGACAATCAAATAGCTTCCAGCGAGCAGACCTTTTCCATTTATGAAACTCCTAGTGGATTTTCAATAGCCAAAGTTTGTCCTACTTCTGTTCAACTAAATTGGAATGCATTGGATGCGGCAGCTACTTATACTATTTATCAACTAGGAGAACGGTATATGGATAGTATTGTAACAACAGCGAACACTACGATTGATATTCCGATTTCCAATCCAATAGAAAAACATTGGTTTGCCATAAGTGCAGAAGCAGTTAATGGTGCAAAAAGTACGCGGAGCTTGGCCATCTCTACTGCTGGTGAAATCCTGAATTGCACACCAGCAAAAGACATGACCCTTGCAGCGATTGTCAACCCATCCACCAGTAATGTTTCTGATTGCTTTAGCCATGAGATGCCTATTAGAATTAACATTGCAAATACAGGTAGCGAAATGCAAAGCAATATTCCAGTTTATTATCAATACAATAATGAACCCGTAGTTTCTGATATCCTCAGTGGGTCTCTTCCTGCTGACGTGACAGTGAATTACAATTTTGCAATTCCGATTATTACGAGTGGCCTTGGCACACACACACTGAAGGTTTGGACGGGACTCCCTTTGGATGAAGCTGCGTATAATGACACGTTGGTTTTTCAATTTGAAGTAGTAGCAAGCACAATCAACGAGTTGCCATTTTTTGAAAATTTTGACGATTTTGAACTTTGTTCTTCAGACGCAAGTTGCGCCGTAACTTGTTTGTTAGAAAGTGATTGGCGAAATACAGAAAACAGTAGAGATGGTATAGATTGGCGCGTACATCGAGAACAAACACCTACTTTTGGAACTGGACCGAATACAGACCAGAATACAAGAACAGAGGAGGGACAGTACTTGTATTTGGAAGCAGGTGCGGGTTGTTTTGCTCAAAACGCTATTTTGACAAGCCCTTGCATAGATCTCAATAATTCCGTTGCTCCAACCTTGACTTTTTGGTATCATATGTATGGCGTTAATATGGGGTCGTTACAAATTGATTTGTTTGATGGTGAACAATGGCATTTTAACATCGGTAATGCCATAGTTGGAAACCAAGGCGATCAATGGAGAAAAGCAACAATAGATTTAAGTCCTTTCTCTAATAGTTTAATTACACTCCGATTTCGAGGAAAAACAGGAGGTGGTTTCTTTACGGATTTGGCAATTGACAACCTTTCGATTTATGATGCAAATACAGCTCCTATAGCTGATTTTATTGTGAATAAGAGACAGGGGTGTTCTGATGAGGTCATTCGTTTTATTGATAATTCTATTAACGTAGGAACTAATTGGAATTGGACATTTGAGCCAAGTACAGTTACTTTTTTAGAAAACACCAATGCACAATCACAGCATCCTGTAGTTCAGTTTTCGGAAACGGGGCTTTACTCCGTTACTCTTTCTACAGGTAATGTTTTTGGTACGACCAATTTGGAACAAGCAGATTATATTTTAATCTCAGACGGCGTTCCACTTCCCTATATACAAGATTTTGATGGGATTTCTTTTCCACCACAAAATTGGCAATTAGAAAATACAGATAACAATATTACCTGGACGACCTCTGAAGTCATAGGTAAAAACGGAGCATTCAGTAAGTCTGCTTTTATGAATAACTTCAGCTATAACCGAACTGATGAAGACGATGTGCTGACTTCTCCAATTATTAATTTGAAAAACAGCATCAATCCATTACTTCGCTTTGATTATTCTTATGTAAGCTATAGTAACAAGTTTTCGGATCAGCTTGAAGTCGTTCTTTCTACCGATTGTGGAAATAGTTTTACAATTCCGTTATTTGAAAAAAGTGGAAATGATTTGGCGACGGCTGAGAACCAAAAAAAGGCCTGGGCTCCAAAAGGGAGTACACATTGGGAAACCGCCATTATTGACCTTAGTGATTACATCGGACAATCCATCTCCCTACGATTTGTGAATACTTGCCAGTTTGGTAATAATTTGTATTTAGACAATATAGCAGTTTACGAAAACGGTGCCTTCCCGATTACTGATTTCAATATTGACTCTGCTGTTGTCACCGTTTGTGTTGGAGATAGCTTGACTTTTAGTAATGCTACTTTTGGAAATGATGGCGGAACCTATCTTTGGGATTTTGGAAGTAACAATATACCTCCGATCGCCAATACCGAAGGCACTCATACCGTAAGCTTTCCGGAATTAGGCCAACAGAGTATCACTCTGGTCGCAACTAATGACCTTGGGACGGATGTAAAAACAACAAATATTGAAGTCATAGATATACCTGTTGTTAATTTCGACATCGCACCAAATGGATTGGAAGTGCTCTTTGAAGACAATAGTATTTATGGTACAACCTATCTTTGGGATTTTGGAGATGGACAGAGTTCCAATGAAACCAATCCTTCGCACACCTTTGCTAGTTCCGGTAGCTACGAAGTCACCTTGATTGTAAGCAATAGTTGCGGAACAACAGAATACAGTCAGATGCTACTGCTCTCCAATACCTACAACCCTCCTTCTTTTGAGCTCAGTATTTTCCCGAACCCTGCGAAAGATTGGCTTGTGCTGAAAACGAATAATAATGTAAACTCAGAAATGTATTATCAAATCCTTAGTGTTTCAGGAAAGGTGGTTTCAGAAGCGGTTTTGAGCATTTCTTCAGGTGAAGAATATCACGAAGTAGATATTCAGACGCTAGCGGCTGGAGTCTATTTTTTGCGTTTTGAGATTGGTGGTTTTGTGGGGATTCGGAAATTGGTGGTGTTTTAAGACCTTTACTTGTCTTTTTATTTCTTTTTGTTTTGAAAAAAGCACTATAGTCAAAATTATAATTCAATTAAATGAGTTAAGTCCGTATATTTAGTTGAAATTACTTTGTCCTCCTCAATAAAATTCCTTACCTTAACTACTCTTCAAGCCAAATGCCTACCTGCGCTTGAAGATGACTTATTAAACTTAGGGCTCAGTATAAAACAACTTACCAATCCGTACTTGCTTTATTCGCTGATTCCTCTATTTCTTCACCTTCTAAAACCTTACAGTATTATGGGTTACGAAACAAAAGATATACGGAATGTCGTCATGCTCGGACATTCCGGATCCGGAAAAACCTCCTTGGCTGAAGCCATGCTTTTTGAAGCCAAGGCAACTAACCGAAGAGGAACTGTACTTGAAAAAACAACAGTTTCCGATTACACGAACATCGAACAGGAACGCGGAAATTCTCTTTTTAGCACCTTGATGCACGCCCCCTGGAAAAATTCCAAAATCAATATTATGGATACACCGGGCTCTGATGACTTTGTCGGAGAGGTGGTTTCATCTATGAAGGTGGCGGATATTTCTATTATGATGCTCAACGCTCGATCTGGTGTAGAAGTCGGAACAGAGTTATTATGGGAATATGTTGACAAATTTAAAACACCAACGGTCTTTGCAGTTAACCATTTAGACAACGAAAAAGCCGATTACGAAACTACACTGGAACAGGCGCAAAGCCGTTTTGGTAACAAAGTAATTCCGATACAATTTCCAATAAATCAAGGTATCGGATTCAACAAAATAATAGATGCACTTCGGATGGTCATGTATGTCTTTCCAGATGGTGGTGGTAAACCGATTAAAGAGGCCATCCCCGAATCCGAAATGGCAAGAGCACAGGAGTTGCATAATCAACTGGTAGAAGTAGCTGCCGAAAACGATGAGGGACTAATGGAAAAATTCTTTGAAGCAGGTACGCTTTCGGAAGAAGAGTTGACAAAAGGATTAAAGATCGCATTAGCAGAACAACAATTCTTTCCCGTATTCATCACTTCCTCCGAACGCAACATGGGCTCCGGCAGAATCATGGGCTTCATCAACGACATCGCTCCTTGTCCAAACGACCGAGCTGCTGCCACCTTGGAAGATGGTAGCGAACTGGCCTGCGATAGCAATGGCGATAATTCTATCTTCATTTATAAAACCATTTCTGAACCTCAGGTTGGAATGGTTTCTTACTTTAAAGTGTTCTCTGGTTCGATAAAACCAGGAGATGAATTTAGTAATCCAAGAACAAGAAGTTCGGAAAGAATCAATCAAATTTATGTAGCTAATGGCAAAACCAGAACAAACGCCTCAGAGTTAAAAGCAGGTGATTTGGGGGTTACTGTAAAATTGAAAGATGCCCTTTCTAATGACACCTTAAATGTAAAAGGAGTCGATCGAAGAATAACACCTATTCCATTCCCTCCTTCTCGAATTAGAACGGCAGTTTCTCCTCCAAGTAAAAATGATATGGAGAAACTAATGAAAGCTCTCCATCAAATTCATCAAGAAGATCCGACTTTAGTGGTCGAGCAATCTAAAGCATTGAAACAAACCATTCTTCATGGTCAGGGACAATTGCATCTTGATCTGATCAAATATAGAATTGAAAAGGTCAATAACATTAACATGGAGTTCATTCGTCCGAAGATTGAATACAGAGAAACCATCACGAAGTCATCAGAGGGTAGTTATCGTCATAAGAAGCAATCCGGAGGTTCCGGACAATTTGCTGAAGTACATATGCGTATAGAGCCTTACTATGAAGGTATGCCTGATCCAGCGGGACTTAATGTGAAAAAGAACGAGGAAGAAGAATTGCCATGGGGTGGAAAATTATCTTTCCTGTGGTGCATTGTCGGAGGCTCGATTGATGCTAAGTTTGCCAATGCTATTAAGAAAGGTGTAATGCAAAAAATGGAAGAGGGTCCACTTACGGGGTCTTATTGCCGAGATATTCGCGTCTCCATTTATGATGGAAAAATGCACCCGGTAGATTCTAACGATATGGCATTCATGATTGCAGCGTCTCAGATTTTTAAGGATAATTTCTCGAAAGCTGCTCCAAAATTAATGGAACCGATTTATGATCTGGATATCCTTTGTTCCGGTGATGTGATGGGAGATGTAATGAGTGATCTCCAAGGACGTCGCGCCATCATTCAAGGAATGGATTCGGAAGGTCATTATCAAAAAATAAAAACCAAAGTACCACTGGGAGAACTATACAAGTACTCTTCTACTCTTCGGTCAATCACCCAAGGGAAGGCGAAATTCAATCGTTCCTTTTCAGATTATGCTGCAGTGCCGCATGACATCCAAAAGGATTTGATGTCAGCTTACCAGTCGGAAACACAGGAGGCCTAGGTCTCTACCCGTTACCCCTGTTTTGTGAAAATGCTATCCAAGATTTTTAATTTTGGATAGCGTTTTTTTATGGGATTAAGCGCAAAAGACACTAATGTTTGTCACTCATAACTCACTCGATAAATCGCATCTGCAAAATCATCGGAGATTAGCATGGAACCATCTGGTAGAAACTCCATATCTACTGGTCTTCCCCAGGCATCATCCGTCTCTTCATTGAGCCAACCGGAAGCAAAGGTTTCATAGGAAGTTGCTTTGTCTCCATCTAATCTAACAAGACTTATACGATAGCCAATTTTTTTGGAACGATTCCAGGAACCATGTTCTGCTATGAAGATTTGGTTGTGGTATTCTTTAGGGAACATTTTGCCGGTATAAAACTCCAACCCGAGTGGTGCGACGTGAGGGCCAAGGTTTTGGGCAGGAGCAGTATAATCCGCACAGTCTTTTCCTTTTCCAAATTTATCATCCAATAAATCTCCTTGATGGCAATAAGGAAAACCGAAATGCATCCCGTCTTTTGGAGCATAATTTAATTCGCAGGCGGGGAGATTGTCTTCCAACCAATCGCGTCCGTTGTCGGTAAACCACAATTTTTTAGTTTCCGGGTGCCAGTTGAAACCCACTGTATTTCGAATGCCTCGGTGTACGATTTCCATATCCGAGCCGTCTGGATTCATTCGAGTGATAGTGTTAAAGATGTCGTTTTCTGAGTCGCAAACATTACAAGGTGCACCAACGGGAATATAAAGTTTCCCATCAGGACCAAAGGCGATGTATTTCCAACCATGATGTGATTTGTCAGGATATTTGTCATAGACAACGACTGGCTTTGGTGGGTTTTCTAAATTGGCTTCTATATCGTCAAAGCGGAGGACTCTGTTAACTTCGGCAACATAAAGTGAACCGTCTTTGAAGGCGACACCATTTGGCATGAAAAGGTCTTCTGCAATGGTGTACTTTTTATCTATTCTAAAATCACCATCCGTATCCAATAAGGCATACACGTTTCCACCTTTCTTGCGGTTTCCGACAAATAAAGTTCCTTTGGGACTCCGACAAAGAGAGCGGGCATTATTAATATCGTCGGCGTAGACTTCAATTTTGAATCCTTCTGGGAGCTTTATGTTACGAAGTGGGGAGTTGCTGATTTCTTCAGTAGCTTCAACTTTTTCTTTTTTTCCCATTGGTGG
>CAZDTI010000423.1:0-7533 GCA_964508085.1 uncultured Saprospiraceae bacterium
GTACTCATGCAATTAGTTGGGATTCGGAGGTAGATTCTATTGAGATCAAACATACGGCACATAGTAGAAAGGGCTTTGTAGTAGGCGCTTTGTTGGCAGCGGAATGGATGATTGGGAAGAAGGGTTGTTTTGAGATGGAGGATGTGTTACAATATCGAGGTGATGAGGCAAATGAGGACATGGGGTGATGAGACTCTCTTAATTTCGTACTACATGTTAGAAGGAAAAAACTCATCACCCTCTAAAAACAATATGCTTTTTCTTTTCATAATTCTTATTAACTTGTATTACCTAAAGTCGAATTCCTATGAAGTCAGAAACCATAAAAAGAAAAGAGGCTGCAAAGGAAGCAAAGTATGTCGCTATACTTGATGCGGCAGAGGCGGTTTTGCAAAAGGACGGATTGGAAGGTTTGAGTATCAATAAGGTAGCTAAAGAAGCGAAAATAGCGAAGGGAACGGTCTACCTCTATTTTGAAAGTAAGGAAGAAATTATTGGTGGCCTGACTATAAGAGCAAGATTAACTCTTCTGGAATATTTCAAAACCTATTGTGGCAAACAAGATGACCCCATTGAAAAAATCAAGCAAATCTTTTGGGCAGATTACTATTTCTTTAAAGAAAAATATTCCTTTCACCAACTGGTTACCTTCTACGAGCAAAATACAGGGTTGAAGGAATCAGGCGACCTCGCTCAAGCAAGCCATAATATTTCTGTTTTTATTAAAGATATCATTGACGAAGCTAAAACTAAAAAAGTTATTCGGCAGGACGTTGATGGTAACATACAAGGCTTCGTATTCTGGGGAATAACTGTAGGCATCCTTCAAATCATTGAAACCAAAGGGGAACAACTGGAAGCATACCTTGGCAAATCAGAAAAAGAATTCTATACCTACTTTGTAAATACTACCATCTCCAGCTTGATGCCATAACACTGTTCTAGTGTAATTTTTTCTCTTCTAATAAACTCCTGTAAATCAATTACTTAATTTGGGTTTAAGCATTTTGTTAAAAAAAAGGGTGCCTTTTTTAAACAAATAATGACCAATGGTCATTATACATATATTCAAATAATGACCACTGGTCATAAAACCAAATATACATTTCCAAAAAAAAGTAACAAATGTCAAATCAACCTTCTTTTACAGACAAGTTTGCAACTATCATTCAGCGCTATCGCTGGTTCGTCCTTGTGGGCACCATTGCCATTGCAATGGGTATCGGCTCCGGCGCTGCAAACCTAAAATTTGATGGAGACTATCATGCCTATTTTAGTGAAAGCAATCCCCAACTAGAAGCCTTTGATAACCTTCAGGAGAAATACACCAAAGACGAAAGCGTAATTATAAGTTTGTCGCCTTCAGATAACAATATTTTTACAAAAGATAATTTAATGGCCATTGAGCAAATGACTGCTGAGGCCTGGAAGATTCCTTACAACTCCAGAGTGGATGCACTCACCAATTTTCAACATACAAAAGCAGTGGAGGATGACTTGTATGTGGCAGACTTAGCTACGGAGGTAAAAGGAATGTCCGCAACGCAGATTGCCGAAATAAAATCTGTTGCGCTCAATGACCCTTTGCTGGTCAATAGAATTGTAAACGAAGAAGGCACCGTCTCTGCAATTAACATCAACATAAAACTGCCTGGAGAATCGGATCAGGAGCAAAATGAAGTGATGCTAGCTGTTAGAAAAATGGTTACCAAGTGGGAAACAACGCATTCCAATTTTGACTATCATGTCACGGGGATAGTTCCTATGAATTCGGCCTTCTTCGAAGCGGCAACAAACGATGGTCAAACACTTACACCTGCCATGTTCTTGATCGTACTCATTTTAATTGGACTACTCACTAGAAGTCTCACTGCTACTTTTTCAACTCTGGTCGTCATTGTTTTATCTATTGTTATGGCTGCCGGTTTTGCCGGATTAGTAGGCATTAAATTGACGCCGCCCTCTGCTCAGTTTTCTATTATTATTTTGACGCTGGCGGTTGCCGATAGCATTCATATTCTCATCACCATCATCAACAAGATGAAAGCAGGTTATGCTAAAAAGGAAGCCATCGCTGAAAGTCTCAAACTTAATTTTCTCCCTGTCGCCATTACAAGTATTACCACCATCATTGGTTTTTTATCTATGAATGCAGGCGACGTTCCTCCTTATTGGGATTTGGGAAATATCACTGCAGTAGGAATGTTAGGCGCTTTTATATTTTCACTGACTACCCTACCCGCTTTGATTCATATTTTACCATTTAATGTAAAAGAAGAAGAGGGTTATCAAAACAAATCTTCCTTGTATGAGAAATTGGGAATCTTTGTCGCCCAAAATGCCAAAATGGTTGCAGCTACTTTATCTATTTTTATAATTGGAATGGGATTTCTTGCCAGTCAAAATATACTCAATGACGAAGCGGTCAAATACTTTGATGAGTCCATTTCCTTCCGAACGGATGCCGACTATATCAGTGATAATCTGACGGGGATGTACAACATTGAATATTCGGTGGGAGCGGGAGAATCAGGAGGTATTTCCAATCCGACATATTTAGCCAATCTTTCAAATTTTGAAAATTGGTTGAATCAACAACCAGAAGTAAGACATGTAAATACCTATGCAGAAGTCGCCAGAAAAGTCAATAAATCTATGCACGGCGATGATATGAGCTATTACAAAACACCAGATACCAGAGAAGAAGCCGCACAGTATCTATTACTGTATGAAATGTCCTTACCCTTTGGACTGGATCTGAATAATCAACTTAACGTTGACAAAAGTGAAACCAGAGTTACGGTCACCACTGAGAATTTACAATCTCAGGCAATGATTAAGTTCAATGATCGAGTTGAAGGATGGCTTTCCAACAATACTCCTTCATATATGAATGCACTCGGTTCCAGCACCTCTCTTATGTTCGCTTATTTGGGAGAAAGGCAGTCAGACAGCTTGACTAAAGGAAACATCATAGCCTTGATATTAATATCCTTGCTCCTGATTGTAGTACTAAAAAATGTCAAACTCGGCTTATTGAGTATCATTCCTAACATTACTCCTGTAATTGTCGGCTTTGGGTTTTGGTACCTTTTCTCTGGGATGGTAAATGTGGGAATGATTGTCGTCTTTGGTATGACCCTCGGAATTATCGTTGATGATACGGTACACTTTCTCAGCAAATATCTGCGGGGCAGAAGAGAATTTGGCCTAAATGCAAAGGATGCTGTTGTCTATGCCTTCAATGCCGTAGGAAAAGCTTTGATGGTTACGACTATAGTCTTGGTGGCCGGCTTCCTGGTCTTAAGTCAATCCTCTTTTTTGTTGAATAGCAGCATGGCACAGATCGCCGTTGTTGTTATGATTTCTGCCTTGCTGATCGACTTCCTTTTGTTGCCTGCCTTGCTGATCATAATTGATGGAAAAAAAGGAGAAGTCTTAAATAATAAAAAAACACATAACAATGGTGTCACACTTACACCAGCATAACATTTTTACAAAACTTATTCAATTCACTTAAATATACAATAATGAAAAAGATGCTCTTAATTTTAGCCTTAGCGCTAAGTGCTACATTAATATTCGCTCAAGACAAAGGCATTCAAATAGCAGAAGCCGCAGATGCTGCCGATGCCGGATACGGTTCCTATTCTGTCAATCTAAAAATGTTGCTTAAGAACGCCAACGGTCAGGAAAGCTCCAGAGAAATGCGTTCCAAAACCCTTGAAATGACAGACGATGGAGATAAATCGCTCATCACTTTTGATAGCCCACGGGACGTCAAAGGAACAGCGATGCTTACCTTCTCCCACAAAACAGACTCGGACGATCAATGGCTGTTTCTTCCCTCCATTAAAAGGGTGAAAAGAATCAGTTCCAGCAATAAATCCGGGCCTTTTATGGGAAGCGAATTTTCCTATGAAGATTTAGGTTCTCAGGAAGTCGAAAAATACACTTACAAATTTATTGAAGAATCTAAGTTGAATGGTACAAAGGTCGCCGTTGTAGAAAGATATCCTGTTGATAAAAAATCTGGTTATTCAAAGCACCTTGCCTACTACAATCTGGATAAAGAATACAGAATGGAAAAGCTGGAATTCTTTGACAGAAAAGGATCACTACTAAAAACGATGACTTACATAGATTACAAAAAGTACAAAGAAAAACATTGGAGAGCAGATGAGATTTATGTTGTCAATCACCAATCCAATAAGGAGACGCGATTGCTTTTCGAAAACTATAATTTTGACATTTCAATTGATGAAAAAGATTTTTCGCAAAACAGTTTAGTCCGAGCTGGTAAATAAAATCGCTATGAAGATCAAATCAATAGTGCTATTGTCGGTGATGCTCATTTTGGCATCATCGGGGAATAGCCAATCCGCAGAAAAGAAAAAAAAGAACTATAATTTATCTTTTAACCTAGATGTAGGAGCAGACCTAATTGCTTTTTTTCAAGACGCAGCTTATGAAGATCAGAAAAGATTCTACCCCAGTTTGTTTGCCAAACCTAAAGCAAGTTTAGATTGGAATAGTGGTCGAAATAATATCATCTTCGAAGGATTTGGAAGATGGGATATAAATGGAAATAGTAGAACTCATTGGGATATCCGAGAATTGTATTATCAATATTACAAAGGGAATTGGGAATTCAATGCTGGGGCGAAAAAGATATTTTGGGGAAAGACAGAGGGCGTTCATCTAGTGGATGTCATCAATCAAGTTGATTTTTTAGAGGGCATTGATGGTGAAGAAAAGTTGGGACAACCTATGGTACAATTGTCTTACAGCAGCAACATTGGAACTTTCAGTGCCTTTTCTTTGCCATACAGCAGAACAATTGATTTTGGTAATTCCGCTGGCCGACCTCGAACTCCCGTTGTTCTTAGCGACGACGAAGTTTCCTTTGAAGCCAGCCATGAAGAATGGCATCCTACTTTTGCTGTAAGGTGGGAACATTTTATTGGAGACTCTGATGTGGGGCTACATTATTTTTATGGGAACGCAAGAGAACCTCTGGTCGTTTTCAGCCCCGAGGGGAAATTTGGCCTGGAATATCCTTTGGTTCACCAGATTGGGGTAGACTACCAAATCATTGTTAAAAATACAATCGTTAAGTTGGAATCTATTTATCGAGGCGGTAACTTTGAGGATATTTTCGCAGTAACTGGAGGTCTGGAATATACTTTTGGAAATATAAAAAACAAAGGTCTCGACATCGGTGTTCTTGCGGAGTATATTTTTGACAATAGAAGAGAACTCACTTTTTCTTCTCTTGATAATGATATTTTTCTGGGAACTAGAGTCGTCCTAAATGACGTAGCTGGTACAGAATTTTTATTCGGTATTTTTCAAGACTTAAATAAGTCAACAAAAACAATGAGATTGGAAGGAACCAGACGATTTGGCAATAATCTCAAGATCACAGCAACTGGTCAGGCCTTTTTATCCGTAGATGAAAAGGAGTTGGCTTACCTCTTTAGAAAAGATTCTTTTTTGGAATTGGAACTGATACGATACTTTTAATTTTCATAAAAATGAATATAAATCTAGCTAACTTCGAGACCATTGTTGATCCCGTTATTTATGAACGCGGATTACAATGTAAAAGTGGTGGCGCCATTATAAGTGTGGAGGCTATTGATGATAACCACTTCAATGCTGTTGTTTCAGGAAGCGAAGACTATGTTGTCAATATTGCTTTAAGCAAAAAAGAGGAACTGTTTACCTTTGATTGTAGTTGCCCTTTTAACGCAAGTCCCGTTTGCAAACATTTGGTTGCAGTACTATTGTTATTGAAAGAAAAAAAGAATAAAAACACTCCTATTCCTAAGGCGGATTTATTTCTGATAAATAATACTTTAAAGGATCGGAGTAAGAAGGAATTGGAGCAATTACTGCTGAATTTAGCTAAGTCAGATATTCTTATTAAAGGTAGAATATTAAAGGAGTTGGGCTTGAAGTCTAAGGACAGCTAAAACTATAGCCTTTTGCGAATTAACCCCCTAAGGATTAAAACCACGACTACACGAATTATGGCGCGTTTTCATTCGTGCATTCGTGGCTAAAAAATAGTTGTGTATAAATTAGATATTTAAACATTTAGGGCTTTGCGAGCTTAGCGCCCTTTGCGTTCACCAAAAAATAAAAAGAGCAGCCCCTTCTCAGAGACCGCTCCAAAATACATCATTTCTTAAACGACTTCCCCTATCACTTTCTCCGCCAATTGCTGTGGCAACACCTCATACCGATCAAACTTCATCGAATAAGTTGCCCGTCCAGCACTCACCGTCCGCAGATGATTAATGTAGCCAAACAACTCTGCCAAAGGCACACTAGCCTCCAACTGAATTTGCTGATGAACCATTTCCTGCGAAAGGATCAGCCCTCGTCTTCGATTCAAACCACTCAAAACCTTTCCTAGGTATTCATCCGGCGTTCGAACCTCGACGGCAAAAATCGGCTCCATCAACTTCGGCTCCATTTGCATCGCTGCTTTCTGGAAAGCCTCCACGGCACAGAGTTCAAAAGCCAATGGTTTCGAATCGACACCTTTGGTATTTCCATCCACCAATTCAATCTTTAAACTTTGAATCGGATAAGAAGCCAAAGCACCTCTGTCCAACATCCCCTTGAAACCAGTAGCAACAGAAGGGATAAACTCCTTAGGAATTTTTCCACCTACAATTTTATTAACAAACTGTAGCCGTTCTCCATTTTTCGTATGGGCTTCGCTGGCTAAAAAACTTGCGTCGGCGGGTCCGATCATTACATCTATCTCCGCCCAAAGGCCAGAACCACCTGTTTGTTTTACCAAACGATGCTTCAGTCGGGTTGTTTTGGTAAAGACCTCTTTGTAGGCCACTTTCGGCGCACCTACATTAACTTCAACATCAAAATCCTCCTTCAACTTATCCACGATAATCTCCAGATGGAGTTCACCCATCCCCAGCATAATCGTCTGATTCGTTCGTAAATCCCGTTGAACTTTAAAACTTGGATCTTCTAGCTGTAATTTAGATAAAGCCAATCCCAGTTTATCCAGTTGGTCAGAGCGTTTCGGTTCCACAGCCATACTGATGACGGGAGGAGGAACGTATAAAGATTCTAGTACAACCGCTTCTTTAATAGCACAAAGCGTATCTCCAGTCCGAACAGACTTCATACCGACAGTAGCAGCAATATCTCCAGCTTCTACTTGCATAATCTCCTGCCTTTTGTTTGCATGCATTTGATACAAACGTCCGACTCGTTCCTTCTTCCCTGTCCTCGGATTTAAAACAGCATCCCCAACTTTTAGTGCTCCAGAGTAAACTCTGAAAAAGCAAAGCTGTCGGTTCTGTTCATCCAAGGCTATCTTAAATGCCAAAGCTGAAAACGGTTCCTCTGTATCAGGATTACGCAAAACAATTTCGGTTGTTTCCTGACTTGTACCCTCTACCGCTCCCCTATCCAGAGGAGATGGTAAATAAGCACAAACAGCATTCAACAAGGTTTGCACGCCTTTGTTTTTGTAAGCTGCCCCCATCAAAA
>CAZDTI010000424.1:0-7523 GCA_964508085.1 uncultured Saprospiraceae bacterium
CTTCATTTGGAGAAAGATGTAAGGCTTCATTCGCAGAGTAGGAAAAGAACCCATATTTTTTAATTTGCTGTGCTAACTCAGTCCCTTTGATAAAGTCTTCATGAAAGTTTAATGAAAAGCCTTTTTGCTCAAAAATCACACTGCTGTCCCATTGCATAACTTGCCTTGGTGCCATGAAAATTAATGCTCCATTAGTAAAGTCATATTTTGTTCGTCCATAGTTTAAATTCCCTTTGATTCTCTTTTTCAGACTAATAGAATAACAATCAGTTGTGATCGGAGGCGAACTCTCTTTTGGACAAGGTAGGAACTTTTCGCCTGTTGCAGACAAGACACTTAGCATAGGATGCTCAGGGCGAGGTAATTCCATATAATCGAAAAAGGCGGATAGTGTTTTGAAATGCGTCATTTTAGTTGCTTAATTTTTCAATTCTTTTTCTACTAACAATAATTGCTGATTATAGTTATCAATTCTGGCATGAGCCGTACCGTCAATCAACAAAATAACCACCATCATTGCTATAGTTGTAATCATGCTTGCCCGCCAAATGGGTTTGTCAATGAATATAATAAGGAGGGAACAAATCGCTATAATTACCGGAATTACTTTAAAAACAATAGTTTGATATTCCTTTAAGGTAGCTTCGGCACGTACCAATTCTGATGCTACAAAAGCGGAAGCATCACTATTGTAAGCGGTTTCAAACTGCGTAACTCTTGCCTTATTTGTAAAAAACAATCCAAGTCCTATGGTTACCAGTAAGGCACCTGCTACTAAGGTCGGAATGATGTATGCTCTTGCCATGTCGGTTTTCCCCAATTGCCAAAACCCTATGCTTGCCAATATAAAGCCGACTCCGAAAAGAATGAAAAATGGAGTTGAAACAAGTTCGGCTTTTGCCCAATCGGTTGCTGCTTTTAGAATATCCATGTTTTTATTTTTTATAGATTTTTTTTGTTCTAGGTCAAACCAGCCCGCTCACCCGTCTGCATATGAAGAAGAGCCATTTTCTGATTTAGAAATTCCATTGAACACCCGTTTCTTTTTCAGAAAGATCCCATAATTTTTTGGCCACCACTTTATCTTTGGCGTGAGGCTCTATATGATGTGCTCCAACCGGGCCAACCCAATTGCTTCGTCCTGTAGGACCATAAAAAGCTTTTTGATCTAAATTCTCTTCGGTCGCACACATCAATTCTGGATAGGCTCCATTTTCAGCAGGTTGTGTCAATGGGGACATTTTCATTAGACCAAAGATGGCTCTCATCAGTAAGTTACCATTTGTATTGATAAGGTTTGTTCTGGAAGAACCGGGATGACAAGCATAAGCTTTAACTGCTGTTTTACCAGCTTTCTCCAATCTATCCTGTAATTCATAAATCGTCATAATCTGAGCGAGTTTACTTTGGCTATAGGCATCGTTAGGGGTGTAATTTTTATCCCAGTTCAAATCGTCAAATTTGATGGTTTTAATCCCCATGTCATAGCCCATACTACCGACCGTTACGATACGTCCTTTTGATTTTTCAATCAATGGATATAGCAAAGCTTGCAATGTGAAATTTCCGAAGTAATTTACTCCCATCTGACTTTCCCAGCCATCTACTGTTAATTTTCGAGTAGGCACTTGTGCTATTGCGGCATTACACATCAAGGCGTCTATACGTGTCAATTTATCAAGAACCTCTGCCGCAGCTTTTTTCACAGAAGCTTGCTCTGCCAAGTCCATGAGTATATTAGATACAGGTATATCATTACCAAGCTCTTGTTTCAAAGTTGCGATGGTGTCTTCTGATTTTTTCGGATTACGATTAAGCATCACCACTTTAGCTCCCTTTGCTAACAATATTTTTGCGGCTTCAAATCCTGTACCGCTGGTAGTACCAGTGATAAGGAATGTTTTACCTTTTTGAGATTCCATTAACTCCGGCGTCCATCCTTTTTTGCCAAATTGGTTCGTATTCATCTTTAATCGTTTTTATTGAAAAGAATACTGCAAAGGTAAGTATGAAGCGGTTTTAACACCTTATACTAAATTTCAAATCTTGTATATTTTTTGGTTTGTTCTTTAGGAGTCAGAGAATAATAAAGTTATTATGAAAAAGTCATATCAATCTATTAGCGTTTACTTCATACCGTTTCACACACGAGCGGCCGTCCACCGTCCACCGTAAAACCGTAAACCGTTGCCCACCGTCTTATTCCTTACACATAACTTCCTTCCATAGCAAATAACCTTTTCGATTCATATGCAAACTATCTGAAATAAATATATCTGGAGATGGATGACCATTTGAATCTAGCATAGGATTCCAAACATCTATATAAGAGAGTTGACTATGCTCATCACAATAGTCTTTCAATAAATTATTAAACGCTTCGTATTCAGCTTTGTATTCCCAGCGGGAAGGGCTTGGTTTTGCAGAAATAAAATTAATTTTCAACTCAGCATTCAGATCAAGGGTTTTTTTAACCAATTGTCTTGTCGTCTCCATAATGTCCGCTGGTTTTTTCCCGAATGCTATATCATTATCGCCTTCGTAAATATAAACCTCTGAAGGATTAAATCGTAAAATTGTCTGGTCGACAAAATAGAGTAAATCGGACATCTGCGAGCCGCCAAAGCCTGTATTTACAACTTTCGATTCATTACAATCAATAGCTAAATCCTCCCAGAATCGAATGCTGGAGCTCCCCGTAAAAACAATTATCTCTTCCTCTTCATCAATAGATAATTCTACAAATCCTTTTATCGCATCGCTGAAACGAAGTGGGTCTTGTGCTTCCATTGTAATATTGAAAATGAGAGAAAGAATTAATGCAATCAATTTAAATTTCATAATATCAATTTTAGGTTTAAGTAGAAAAATATTTATTGTTTATGCTCTAAAGATATGCAACATCTCTTGACAAACAAGAAATATACTGGCATTACCTATTATTAGTGATACTTCTTTTTTCCTTCCATTTGTGAATGCTCTTTTTGAATTCATTTACAATATCATTGTTATCTCCGCTCAAGTTATGATCGTTGTTAGGATCTTTATTCATGTCAAATAGTGCTGTTTCATCTAAGGTAAGGTTCCATTTAAAAAACCAATCCTTATTCCTCAGCCAATAAGCTTCGACTTTCTTCCCCATCATATCTTCTTCTGATCTTATTTGATTTACCTTTCCAATAATTTCGGTTCTTGGATTGAATGATTTTCCTTGAATGGCTTGACGATAAGATCGACCATGGTAGTCAATAGGAACATCAAGATTAACATAATCCAATATTGTTGCGGGAATATCCGCACTCTCGATAAGGTAATCGTATTTTTTGTTTTTTGGAATCATGCCTTCCCAAGAAAAAATAATGGGTGTTCTAAATGATTGATCATAAACAGACAATTTTCCCTTGTCTCCGCCATTGTGCCATCTTAAGGAGTCATGTCTAAATTCCTGTTGTGGATTTTGTTCCCAACCATTATCATTGACATATATAAATAGTGTATTTTCAAACTCCTCTTTTTCTTTTAGAAATCTAATTAACTCACCTACGCCGTCATCGAACCAGGTACAATTGGCATAGTACCTTTTTGCGGATTCAGACATATCTTCATCACTGTAGATGTTATAGTATTTTTCTGGAGCATCAAAGGGATAATGTGGTAACTCGGGAGCATACCAGATAAAAAAAGGTTGCTTAGAATTTTGGTTTATAAAATCATAAACAGGCTGCATAGTTGCTCTTGCTAATTTCCTTCCTTCTCCCCCCATAAATTGATAAAACCAACCCTTTTTATCTCTGTCCCCTTCTTTCCATCCGATAGTCATACCCTCTGTAAAACCGCCGTTTTTATAATTGAACTCCCACCATTTTCCACCCTGAAAACTGGAATAGCCTTTTTGTTCAAGCAGCTTGGGAAGTCTTGTAAAATATTGCATAGCATGGAAATCAAAATTTTTATTCCATTTCTTTTTTTCTTCATCGTCTAAAATTTTGTATTCCTCAGTTCGCATTTTCGCATGGTGAATGGAGTCTCTTTCTAAGGCGTAATCTATCGGCAGCGTTCCGGTTATTAAAGTTTGAAGTGACGGCCTACAATGATTTTCAGGTACATATCCTTGATTGAATAAAACACCGCTTTTGGCAAGACGATCCATGTTAGGTGTTTTAACATAGTCTGCTCCCATGAATCCAAAATATGGATAACCTTGATCGTCTCCAATCAACAATATGATGTTGGGTAAAGTATTGTTATTCTTGGAGTGGAGCTCATTAGAATTCGCTTCGTCTTTACAGGAAACGAGTAGCGTAATAAATAATAAGGTTATGAAATATTTCATTGGATAATGTTTTATGTAATCAGCTGAATGCATTATCAATTATTGTTAACACTGCATATAAAGACGGTGTAGGCGTTTAATCACTATTGACATTTTGTGTTTTGTGTACCTCTTGAATCGGCACCTAATTCCTCCAAAGTTAAGGAATTATTTTGAGGTGCGATAAGCACTTAAGGCTCCATGGAGATACGTTTTCCTAACGCTTAAAATTAATAAGGGCGAACGCAAGCTGTAAGGGAGAGGTGCTTCGTGTTGGGAGAGGTACATCCGTCAACATATTGTTTCAGAGCTGCTTGTTCGGTTCATCGCCGTTTAATTATTAGGCGTTTTTATAATACTTCTTTAGTTCGATTTTGACATTGTAATCATTTTGATTTTTTTCTAAGTTAATTTTTTCTTTCTATTATACATTAAATAAAAAAATAATTTGTATTTTACCAACTAAGGTTCGTGTAATTGTTCTAATTTAACATTTTAGCATATTTTTTGTGGTGATTATAATTTTAAAGTAATATTTGAATCTTCCTCTTTTGCCCCCCGAAGTTGTTTTTTCAAATTAGAGAGCCCTTCTCGTAGATGATTTTTATCATCTTTTAATTTTATAATTTGTTAAATCTTTATACCCATGCAAATTCATCAAGAGACCTTTAAGGTAGATTCCGGTTGGAAAACTATTTTCAATAAAGGGAAACTTCAAAACCCCCAGCTCGTATTAGTTTTTGGAACCAGAGGAATAATAACTTCTGAAAAGATAAACGCCCGAATAAAGGCTAAGTATCCAGATTCTGATGTTATTATGGCTTCAACTTCTGGAGAAATAAATGATGCGGGTATCATGGATGATAGTATTGTTCTTACCGCAATAGAATTCGATTATACAAAAATTAAAACCTGTTCTGTCAATATATCCGCGTTTAATAACAGTGAGCGTGCTGCAAAAGAATTAGTTAAGAAATTGGATGCAACAGATTTAAAACACCTGTTTGTTGTCTCAGATGGACAACTAATTAATGGAAGTGAATTGGTTAAAGGGTTAAACTCATTAGCTGACGAGAAAATCACAGCAACGGGTGGACTCGCAGGAGATGGATATGATTTCGATGAAGCAGTAGTTGGTTTAAATGGAAAACCTACCAAAGGAAACATAGTGGGCATTGGATTTTATGGAGACCGTCTAAAAGTGGGTTTTGCTTCAAAGGGAGGTTGGGATACATTCGGACCGGAACGTATTGTTACGAAATCATCAAAAAATGTTTTGTATGAAATGGATGGACAAAACGCCTTAGAATTGTATAAAAGTTACCTGGGGGAAGAAGCTAAAGACCTTCCAAGTTCGGCCCTTTTTTATCCGCTTTCCATTCGTACTCAAGATTCTAAAGAGCCTATTGTGCGAACCGTTTTAACCATTAATGAAGAGGACCAAACAATGACTTTTGCGGGTGATATTCCAAAGGGTTCTATTGCAACGTTAATGAAACACAATCCTGATCGAATGATTGATGGTGCTGAAGCTGCAGCTCAAATCTGTATTGAAAAAACGAAAGAAATTAATAAACCTGATTTAGCAATTCTAGTAAGTTGTGTTGGTAGAAAAATTGTTCTAGGTCAAAATGTCGAGGAAGAAGTGGAAATAATCCGTGATGTAGTGGGAGACGACACCGCTATCACCGGATTTTATTCATATGGCGAAATTGCACCTGTTCAATATTTATCAAGATGTGAATTGCACAATCAAACAATGACAATCACCACGTTATCGGAAATTTAAAGATGAAAGCACAAAAGCCACTTAACAAACTTTTACTTCGCCAGATCAGACGGAAGGTACAACCTGGTACTGATATTCCACCGGATCTAATGGACTTAATCCATGCGATAAGTGATTCCTACGATCACTTTGAAAGGGATCGTAAATTAATTGAACGAGCCATGGAAAGAAGTTCAGAAGAATTAAGATCGTCTTTTGAAAAATTGCTTTTGCAAAACGAACTGGAACGGCGTAACAAAGAATTGAATCAATTTGTATCGATGGCATCGCATGATCTAAAGGCGCCACTAAGAACAGTAAAATCTTTTGCAGCTTTATTGAAAAGGCAACTTGGAGAAAATATAGAAACACAAACCCGGGAGTTTCTCGACTTCATAATCGGAGGTATCAAAAGTATGGATTCATTGCTTCAGAGTTTATTGGATTACGCTCAGGGAAGTGGAAAAACAAAAATGTCTAAATGGGTGGATGTTGGACAAACCGTTGAGCTTGTGAGGAAAAATTGCATGATCAACATCAATGAGAAAAATGCTAAGATTATTGTTGGAGATAATATGCCCAAAATCTGGACGGATCCTTTTCTCTTACTGCAACTATTCCAAAATCTCGTTTGTAATGGACTTAAATTTCAAAAAAAAGGTTCAATCCCAGAAATATATATTAATGTAAGTAAACAGAATGAGCATTATTTATTTTCGATTAAGGATAATGGAATTGGAATATCTAAGGAAAATCAAAAAAAAGTGTTCGATGTTTTTCAAAGACTTCATACGAACCAATTGTATGAAGGAAGTGGATTAGGCCTTTCAATTTGTCACAATGTAGCGCAAAAGTTAGGCGGAAAAATTTGGGTGGAATCGGAGCTTGGTGTTGGCAGTACTTTCTTTTTTACGATACCTTATTCTGAAATGGAGATGGCCGAAAATAAGGTTGAGGAACAAGAAGAGGTTGTACAATGAATTGAACCGGTCACACATTGACATTTTCTATTATTGTCCTGCGAAGTACGGCCTCGACTGGTTTACAATGAACGAAGTCGGTGTGCTTCATGAGGTGAGAGGGGCATCCGTCAACATATTGTTTGTAGATCACCTACTCGACTAACTTCTGGAACTTGTTTAAAGGAGAGTTTAAAGGTTGTTCCGTGGGAAGAAGTTTTTAGTAATTCAATTTTCCCGTGATGCTTATCCATGACCTTTTTGCAAATAGGCATACCCAATCCTGTACCTTTATATTCTAATAGGGAATGAAATCTTTTAAAAGGCACAAAAAGATCCGCAGTATATTTTTCATCAATTCCAATTCCATTATCAGAAAGATAAATTAGCACTAAGCCATTTATTTGTTTTCCTTCAATTTTGATGTTTGGAATGTGATTGGAATCCTTGGGCTGAAATTTTTTAGCATTGCTTATTAAGTTAT
>CAZDTI010000425.1:0-7517 GCA_964508085.1 uncultured Saprospiraceae bacterium
ATTATGATGATCACCTACCAATTTCGGAAGTTTTATCATGGAAATCGTAGATTTAAAGAGAAGTAAGGCAGCAGCTAACAATAGATATGATCGCATATCTACTCGTAACTTGTAGAGACGTTGACATATCATCATCCGCGAGCCGCAAGCAAAAAACTAAGAAATAAGATCATATAAAATGGTAAGTAAAATTCTAAAAAAATATTTTGACGAAATAGTAATTTTAGATTTGGAAGTATGGGAAAACTTTGTGTCATTGGGAAAAGTAAAATCATTTCCAAAAGACACAACAATAAAGTCCAGTAATACAACAGAAAATTATTTTAATTTCCTTATAGAGGGGAGTGGAGGTAATCTAACCTGGAATAAAAACAATTTTGTTTGTACAGATATTAGTTTGTCACATGAACCAATTTGTGACTATGTTTCATTCATAACTCAAAAGGCGTCTTCAATTGAGGTAAGGTTATTTGAAAACAGTAAGATTTTTCAAATTCATCATCAAAGTTTTCAAAAAATATTTCTGAATGGAAATTATGGAGAACAAGTTTCAAGATTGGCGATGGAATCTGCGTACAAAGATAAGGAGCAACAGCAAATAGATTTATTAACCAAAACTGCCAAGGAGAGGTATTTAGAAATGATATCGAGTAATCATCGATATGAGCAAGTTCCGTTAAAGTATTTAGCATCATACTTAGGAATTACACCCCAAAGTTTAAGTCGAATTCGTTCGAGAAAGTTTTAAGAATTACCATATGGTAATTGAATTAGCTTGGAGCAAAAGTATCTTTGCTTAAAAAATGAAAGAAAAAATTAGAATTCCGCTTTGGAAAATATTCGCTATACTTATTAGTTTTCCTCTAATTTCCTATTTAATTTCTTTACTCCTCCTTCAAAAAGACTGGTTTGTAAGACTAGAGTTAGATTTTTTTACTACGTTTTGGATAATAATAACTTTTTGGTACTTAATTCAAATTTGGATAACATTCAAAGTTCTAAAGTCCTCTAAATTAGGTCTAAAAGAAATTGGTTATACGTTTGATTTTCGAAAATCTACTTGGTTAATATCTGGATATTTAATAATCGCATTTGCACTCTTTGCTTTTGTCGAATTCGCATTGGCTTCGACAAATATTACAGCAGAAGATATTAACTCGCTATCAGACTTTTCAAATATAACTCCTAAAACGACTATGCAACGAATAATATTTATTTTCGCAGGCTTAGTAGCTGGTATATCTGAAGAATTTGTTTATCGAGGGTTTGCCATCCAATCGCTTGAAAAATATAATGTAAACAAGTGGTTAGCCGTTGTAATAGCTGCTATTCCATTTGTTTTTCAACATGGACTAAAATCAATAGACCAATTTTGGTGGTTTTTTATTTGGGGCTTGGTATTAGGTACTATCTTTATTTTTACGAAAAGAAAATTGCATCTAACTATTATTATTCATTGGCTAGTAATCTTATCTGCGCTCCTCGCTATATTACAAATAATTGAGTGAAGGAAACGCCAGCTGCAAATGAAACACATAAGGTTCATAGACGCTTAATCCTAAATATCAAGACCAGTACTACAAGCGCCTATAGGGGTATGTGCAAGCGTTAGGCAAAACTTAAAATGAAAAAAAACAAGAAAATTACAAATTCGCTAGAATAAGGTTACATTAATTCAAGAAAATGTATACTTCTTTTTCAATCCAAACAATACCAAAGCAAAAGCAATAATTATTGAAAAAGCTAAAAACGTAAAACTCGATGTTAGATTAGACCAATTAGAGATAAATCCTAATAATACAGGACCAATAAGAAAACCTAAAAATCCTATTCCTGAGACAAGAGAAATCCCCACAGAAGAAGGTACGCCTTTGGTGGTTCCTGCTAATCTAAATATTTCAGGAATAACTACAGAAAGGCCTAATCCTAAGACTCCAAACCCTATGATTGATAAGTAAAAATTAGCACTGACAACACAGAGATATCCCATAAATGCAATAGCAGTTCCAGCGCTGATAATATTAAAAGCTCCTATTTTTTCACTGATTCCATCACCCAAGAATCTACCCAAAGTCATTAGAAGAGAAAACGCAATAAAACCATACCCTGCTTGACTTTCCTGGACTTGCACTACATCAAATAGAAATAAATTGCTCCAATGTTCGACTGCTCCCTCATTTATCATTATTATAAAAGCGACAATCGACAATCCCAAAAGCGGGCGAACATTTTTAAACTTATTTTTGCTACTTTTAGTTTCTACAACCTTCTCGTCGACGATTTTTTCATAATATTTTGAAAAATACCAATTGGAAAAGAATATAAAAACGGAAATAAACAACATATGCAAAACAGGATTAGCAAGTAGGGTCATTAATATACTTCCTATACCAGCCCCAATAAAGCCTCCCAAACTGAAGAAA
The DNA here is from genome assembly GCA_964508085.1 of uncultured Saprospiraceae bacterium. GTDB lineage: Bacteria > Bacteroidota > Bacteroidia > Chitinophagales > Saprospiraceae > CALGLS01. Next base: position 2,424 of record CAZDTI010000425.1, read on the forward strand.
CCATGAGCGGAAGACATGAAATGTTTAGCATCATTTTTTTCAATAGTTGAAACTAAAGCATTCATAGAAACATCCGTAAATCCCGAAAGTATTCCCGTTAAAAAAAGACAGCCACACAATACAAAATAGCTAGGTGCGATCAAGGGGAAATTAAATGATAATGCATATAATAAAACGCCTATCTTTGTTGAGTTACCAATACCTATTTTTTGATTAATAGTAGGAATAAAAGGAATGGATATTAGCAAACCCAAAGCCAAACTAAATAGTGCCATTCCTATTTGTCCGTCATTTAGTAAAAATTTGTTTTTTATATGAGGGAGATAAAGTACCCAGGTGCCAGTCATGATATTTATAGAAGCAAATACCCATGCCGGGGAAAAATAGTTTCTATTTGATAAAATAAGTCTCAATGATTCCAATTTCTACATGTTTTCATTAAATAATACTGCAAAGGAACAAAGTATATAAAAAAAATGCTAATAGAATTTATCCACTGTTTAACACTATTTATTCCAAATTACATATTCTAGAATCCTTAAGATTGAACAATAAAATAATTTTAGATGAGAAAAACTGAATTGGCAAATCCACCTGAAAATGAAATAGATCGGGAATTATGGCTTCAAAATGTAGCTGGATACATAATTTTTAAAGATGTTAAAGAATATGCGATTGAAAAAATACCTTTAGAAATAGATGAAAAAACTAAAGACAAAATAGTAAAAGGAATAGATGATGCAATTTATGGTATGATGATGATGGATGGAGTAACAGGAGTATTGAGAAGCGAAGAATACATGATTGAGTTTGAAAATAATATTAAGTTATCTAAAGAAGATAAAGAGATTTATAAATTAGATACATCAGATGGAGATGGAATGTGTATGGGATTTCATGCATGGAAAGAAGGAGACTTTGGAAAATATTCCATTATAAAAAACAAATGATTTATAAGTTAGCTCGCACTATGCCGATTGAGCGAAAATGGGAGGGAGCGGGTTTTGGATTTTTAGAAGGAAAGCGGTACTTTGTTGAGGGAATTGAGGAGGATTGGTGCAAGTGGGGAGTTAAGAATACTATTTTACACCAATAAAAAAATAAAACTTATTAGTATGAAAAAGAAGAAAGTATCAACTGGCTACTGGGTAGCTCTTGCATTTGTTAGTTTGTCACTTTTCACAAACTTGATGAATAGAGAGGATGGAAAAACTATCGCCTTTAATGATTGGCTGATAGACAAAAAAGCAAGTTCCTTTATTACTATTGATGATACTAAATTGAATACTTTAGAAGCAGTCTATATTGAAAGAAAGGAATTAGGTAGTGAGGAAATAGAGTCTAGACTTTTTTTTATCCCAATGTATTCATCAACAAATGAGTCTGCTGGTGATGATAAAATACAATTAGTCTATCGAGTATCTAGTGGTGAAATTTTTGATTTTTTGCAAGGAAAATTGAATAACTCAGAAGAAACTATTCAAAGTGAAATCCTAAATAATCCTAATGACTATATTTTTGAAGGCCCATTTACTGGAGGTATTCAAAAGACCAATGAAGCAATGAGAGAGATTCGAACTAAAATGCCCAATGTAGACCCAGAGTTCAAAGTTTTTTCACCTTCAGAATCTTCACCACAAGCGTTAGCGATTAAAGTATTAATGATTTTATTTATAGTTTTACTAGCAATAATAGGATACAAATTATTTATAGGATCAAAAGATGTTGTTACATGAAGAAAGCCAGTAATTACCATAGGCGCAGTTCATCGGAAAGAGCAATGATGCGATTTAAACACTATTTGGCTCCACCCCTTTATTCCAGAAAACTTAAAACTCAAAAGACTGGAGCAGCTATCAAAATCAAATATTTAAATAGAATGATAGCCCTTGGTATGCCCATTTCTCAAAAATATGTGGTGTGATTGTTAGGGAAACTTGCAGAAGGCCTGTCCGCTTTGTTTGTACGACAAAGCCATCTAAGAAAAGAAATATGAGTCATGCGAATCACTAGTAAAAATCGAAGGTTTGATTTCTTTTCAAGATGTCCTCATTGACTATCAGTACTGATTCTATTTGGCCCCGTGATCCGCATAACTCATGTTTTTATTTTTTATTTCTTCGTTTTTTTAATTCTTCGTTTTTTCTTTACGTTAAAGCCAAATTTATTGATAGTTGTTTCAATTTCATCTTTTATTAGTTTAGTTGAAATATCAACCTTTAATCTCTTTATGGATTTGTCTATTTCTTTTAAGGATTCATCGCCTAAACAAAATTCTCCTATATAATTTAAAGAGCCATGTACTTTTTTAAAATCAATAACATCTTTTAGTTCAATTCTTCTACCAAGTTCGATGGGCCTAATTGGTCTGAGAAAAGGATTTACACTCTCGGTAATGTTGATTTGGGCAGACCCCGTTGATGTTGGTAAAGAATAATTCGATTGATCGAAATCATAAGGAGCTGAGGGAGGGCTGGGTGGATTAAAATTATCATCTAAAAAGGTTCCTCGAATCTCTGGTGTAAATAATAATTCCACTGGAGGGGGAACAACAAAGGTGATCAAAAATATTCCAGGGCGCACTTCAACTAACACAATTCTTTGAACTTGGACAATTTTCACATAACCTCGAACCTCTACTTGCGGGTTGGTTCCAAGTGCTGCAGGATTAGGAATTAAGTTTATCAATCCAGTCTGAAATGGGGAAAGATTAAAAGAGCTTGTTCTAAAGGTTCTGGAGGTATTAGTACTATCCCATGGGATCATTGATCTAAGCTGTTCTCTTGGTGGTACTGAACCAGCACCAGAATCTCCAGTCCTATCATAAGCATAAATATGATTTCTTGTCATCATATCTCCAGCTACCAATTCTCTTTGTAAGGCGGAGAATGGACTAGATGTGTTAGGTGTATTAATTTTTGGAAAAATCGTCTGCATTTGTAAAATAAGATCACTATTATTGGGGTTTGCTATCGTTAAATAATAACCTTGGAGTAATCTTCTAAAAGGAGCATTACCATTAGGGAATGATATTCCGCCAGGTGGTCCAATTCGTTTGATTAATAATTCGAAAGTACTAATTGTTGACATTTTAGTTAATTTTGAAGTGATTTAATACTCTGAAGTTAGCCTTAGCTTATTAAATAATAGACCTTGTTTGTATGAACTGAGGGTTTTAATCCACGAAGCGTATCTATGGATTCACGAAGTATAAGAAATAGTGAAGAGATACTGTTAGTTTGATAATTTTATAAACAATTTCTTTGGACTCAATAGGATTGTTAAAAAAGTGGTACATAATCAAGGAGTACAAGATGCGACGAGAAAGCCACTTTTGAACGTTGTTAAACCAAGTAATAACAATAATATTCCAATAGTTATTCAACGGGGTCTAACCCTGTGTACTTCCATAGACTCTAGGTAATCAATTGCAAATAGTTGAAGAATTTTTACTCAACATGTCTCCGGCTTTTATCAGTGGAGTAAAGCGAAATTTTTCAACAGCAAGAATGACCTATGATAGTTTTCATGTCGTTCAATTGGTTAAAAGATATTCAAACCGCTACAACGTTCGAAGAAAGTGAAATAGATCGGGAATTATGGCTTCAAAATGTAGCTGGATACATAATTTTTAAAGATGTTAGAGAATATGCGATTGAAAAAATACCTTTAGAAATAGATGATGCAATTTATGGTATGATGATGATGATGGAGTAACAGGAGTATTGAGAAATGAAGAATACATGATTGAGTTTGAAAATAATATCAAATTATCTAAAGAAGATAAAGAGATTTATAAATTAGATACATCAGATGGAGACGGAATGTGTATGGGATTTCATGCATGGAAAGAAGGAGACTTTGGAAAATATTCCATTATAAAAGACAAATGATTTATAAGCCAGCTCGCACTATGCCGATTGAGCGAAAATGGGAGGGAGCGGGTTTTGGATTTTTGAAGGAAAGCGGTACTTTGTTGAGGGGATAAGGGATGTATACGTAATAGAGGTGGGAGTTGTTAGTATAGGGATGTTCGCTGCTATAAAAAAGGAAAATGACAAAAAGAGATTTAGAATATTTTAAGAAAATTAGATATAAAGCAAAATCCAACCGGTGTGAAGTTCAACAATTAAATACGTTTCTGGTTAATTTGATTTTGATTCCTAATAACGACTCTGAAACCAATCTAGAGCCCTTATTTATTTGCATGTATCAGAATGGAGATTTAGACGATATTACTGTCCAACGATTTTACCACAAGAAACAAAAAGAATTAAATATATTTAAGGGTTTTGTAATTAAGAGAAATTTTAATCCCAAAGGACATATCTCAGATTTTGTATCGAAATCTACATGGTTCCTTAGAAAATTGATTGATGAAATATTAGAGGAGGATCAAATTAGAACTCTTTCTTCAATTGCTTTACAATTGGTAATCGAGAATAAAACATCATTATCAAAAGATCAATCTGCAGAAATAGATTTCAATTTTCTTCCTTTTATTGACAAAGCTATGTTGGCAAAAAAATATACATTTATTTCAACTGAAACACTTGATTCTTTTGCAATAAACGAAATTCTAAACTACAAGGAAACTCGAATAAAAAAATCTTTAACACAAATAAAGAATAAAGAATTAATTAGAGAACTAAATTATGTTGAAATTTGCCCTATAACCGAGGAGTCGAAGATAACCAGAAACAAAATTGAAAATCTTATGCAATTAAGTATAAGAAAGCAGAATTATGAGGAAGCAGTAAAATATAGAGATTTAGTTGAAGATGAATTAAGAGAAAAATTTATTCAAGATTGGCCAAATATAAAACCAATTGATTTGACTTATCTTGACAAAAGATTACCTTAAAATAACAGCAGCGAACAAGGAGTACAAGTCAATGCCTACGAGCGGGTTCAAAAGGTAAATGTTCTCCGGCACTGCGTTGTACTCTCGCGTCAGTTTGCAACCTCCCCGCGGCCATTTGCCACCATTAACAATTCAAGAGCTAAAATAATTTAAGATTTTTAAAAAATAAATAGCTAGTAAGTAGTTAGACACAATTAAGATTTAAATAAAAAGTTCTTTGAGAAATTGAT
>CAZDTI010000426.1:0-7495 GCA_964508085.1 uncultured Saprospiraceae bacterium
AAACCTGACCAGTTTAGCTGGATTAGAAGATGCAAATTTAAATCTTGTTTACTTTACTGCAGAGAATAACCCTAACCTCTCAGAGTGTTCCATTAATAGTATTTGTGATGAGCTGCAAGACCTTACGAACGTAACGTTAAGTGGTAACGCTACAAATTGTAATAGTATAGCTGAAATAACCGCATTGTGTCCGGTAAGTTGTGGCCCTGATTCGGAACTACCTACTGCCACCGGTACCTATGTCGGAGCAGAGGTCACCGTCGATATGGATGGCTTTAGCTACTACTGCGATGGCGATGGAAAATTACTGCTAGCCATTAAGGCACCAGCGGGTTGGACCATTCCAGCCGATGCGGTCCAATTAAAAATAGGAGCTACAACAGCTGAATACTATAGCCAGTCCTGTGGTGCTTCTGGAGCTGATGCTTGCTTTGTACAAAACGCAGCAGGAACAGGCATAATCAACCGCCATTGGGAAATAGACGAAAGTAAAACCACTGCTGGTGGATTTGCTTTTATAGAAGTCAAACACTTCTTCACCAATGCAGAATACGATGCCCTCAACTCAACTCTAACCGCGAATGGTTTGCCCGCATTAACAGCAGCATCCGAAGTGGAATTGTATACCGTGAATCCTTTCAAAGTAGCTTCCATGTTTCCATCCATACCAGACGTCAAGCCTTTTAATTCTGCTTTTGTATTGCAAAATGGAGCAAGTCCGGGAACCCTTAGCTGGACCTATGATTCGCATAACACCAGTGACCATAGTGCTACCTTCCAAGTGATGAGTTTTATGTTTAAAGCAGGTGGAGCTTTAGGAGGTAAGATTAAATAGTAACTGATTATTTCAAACAACTACTAATAAACAACAATTAAAAAACGAGCTCTAAACTTTAGAGCATAAAAATAAAAAAGATGAAATCAAATATACTTTTCTTAACGATTTTGTTTACCAGCTTAAGCTGCATGGTGATGGCACAATGTCCTACAAGCTCAACGGATGATTCTGGAGGGTTTGGAGGGGTTTTTAACTTTGATTTAACCTCGGGAACACCGACTTGTATAGAACTAGATAATAGCATAACAATAGGAACGGCGACCTATGGAAAAAATGCCTGTATGGATGGAAGCTTAGCCAATTATGTAATGACGGCTGGAACGCCTACACCTTTACCAAACACAGTAGATTTTGGTGGAACGATAGGACACTGCGCCTATGACGCTTCTGGAGCAATCCGAACAGTCGAATGCCCTGTTAGCACAGCGGATGGTGGTTCAGGCGGAGCGTTTTATGAGTTTGTTTTAACCGGTATGGATGCTCCATTGTGTAGTGATTTGCCAACAGATATAACCATTAACGGACAGCCTTATAGTAGAAATAGTTGCTCAGATGGAGTAGTTGCTCAATTTGTATTAACAGGAGGGACGCCAGCTACCTTACCAGCAGTTATTGATTTTGGTGGTGTAGTAGGTGCCTGTTCCTATGATGGCGGAGGAGCCTTACCTGTTGAATTAATTAAATTCAGCGCAGTTGAAAAAAACGAAAATGTATTGTTAGAATGGCAAACCGCCTCCGAGGAAAACAACGCCGGCTTCCATATCGAACACAGCAGCGATGCTCGTGATTGGAAAACCCTTGGTTTCGTAGAAGGGAAAGGCACCACTGACTTGCTCCAAAGCTACAATTACACTGATGTTCGTCCAGTCCCAGGCGACAATTACTACCGCCTCAAACAAATTGATTTCGACGGTCAATATGAGTATTCAGATGTACGAATCGTAAAGCTAGGTGCTTCTGAAAATGCATTGTTAGAAATATTTCCAAATCCAAATCGAGGACAGTTTACCTTAAGTCTTCACAACCCTAATCTACAAAAAGCGCGCATCAAGTTATTTGATTCTACCGGTAATATGATCTGGCAGCAAGACTTCCGGGGTTCAGAAGCTGTCTCTTATTGGGAGAAGAAATTTGACTTGCCGCAGCGGGAGGTGTATTTCGTAATGACACAAGTGGGCGATCAGGTGGAGACGAAGAAGGTTTCTGTGATTAGTGAAAAGTAAGTTAGAGCACTCTATATAATAGCAACTGCCTGTATCCATGATGTCGCGATACAGGCAGTTCTCTTTTCGTGGGAGTATCTATTTTTTGGTGAGGGGAGTCTTCATTTTTTGGTGAACGCAAAGTTCGCTAAGCACGCAAAGTTCTGAATGCAAAGCTGTTGTGTTTTGCACTTTTCAACTTAGGGTGCTATTTAGTGAACATTTCCTTTTAGGTTAAAGGTCTTTAAACTGCTCCCTACCCAGCATCCTGCGCATGCACCGCCGCAATCCCAACCATATCCACAATCTGCCGAACACTCGCCCCCAATTGCAGGACGTGTACCGGCTTATTCAACCCGACTAAAATAGGCCCAATAACTTCCACTTCAGAAACGCTACCAAAAAGATTGTAGGCAATATTCGCAGAAGATAGATTTGGAAAAATCAAGGTATTTGCCCGATGTCCATTCAATTTAGAAAAGGGATGGAACTGTTGGAGCACCTCCGGTTGTAAGGCCATATGTGCTTGCATTTCTCCATCCAAAATCCAGTCGGGATGACGTTCGTGAAGGATACTTGTCGCTTCTCTCATGAGCATAGCAGACTCCCCTTTCGGAACCGACCCGAAGTTAGAATAAGTCACGAGGGCAATCTTTGGCTCTATATTGTATCGCCTTACTTCGGCAGCGACCAACTCTGTTATATCCGCAATGTCACTAGCAGATAGGTTGTGGTTGACTGTAGTATCTGAGATAAAAAGCGGCCCTGACTTGGTCATTAAAATATGAATCCCTGCTACTTTTTTCACTTCATGTTTAGGACCGACAACTTGCAAAGCAGGACGGATGATTTGCGGATATTTTTTAATCAAACCACTAATCATAGCATCCGCATCACCAGCCTCCACCATCAAGGATCCATAGTAGCTTCGACTTTTTATAATCTCCGTTGCTTCCGATATATTCAGTCCTTTTCGCTTTCTTTTTTCAAATAAAATCGCTGCATACTCTTCTGCTTTGGTTTCTTCTGTTTCGCTAACGGGGTTCTTAGGATCTATGATTGGAACACCGTCTAGCGACAAATTGTATTCTTCGATAATTCCTTCAATCACTTTTCTATCTCCTAATAAAATAGGCTTCGCTATCTTTTCTTCCACCACTACCTGAGCCGCTTTCAAAACCGATACATTTTGCGCATCAGCAAAAACGACTCGCTTGAGATTTTGCTTTGCTCTGGTTTCTATGATCTTTGAAAGCTTATTGTCATTTCCTAAGCGAATGTCTAATGCTGTTTCATAAGCGTCCCAATTTTTAATTGGAAATTTAGCGACACCGGACTCCGTCGCTGCTTTCGCTACCGCCGGAGCAACGGTGGAAATCAACCTTGGATCAACGGGTTTGGGAATGATGTAATCTTTATTAAAGGTCAAGTTCGCATTGCCATAGGCCATATTTACGATGTCTGGCACTGGCTTTTTCGCAAGGTCCGCTAAGGCCTTTACCGCTCCTAATTTCATGGCTTCATTGATCTCTGAAGCACGCACATCTAAGGCTCCTCTGAAAATGAATGGAAAACCTAAAACGTTGTTGACTTGATTAGGATAGTCGGAACGACCGGTGGCCATGATGCAATCCGGTCGGGCTTCTTTAGCATCTTCGTAGCTGATCTCTGGAGTTGGGTTGGCCATGGCGAAGATGATGCAATCCTTTGCCATTGGTTTTATCATTTCCTTGTTCAAAACATTCCCTCTAGACAGACCGACGAAGACATCTGCATTGACTAAAATCTCCGCTAGTGAAGTACTTGCAGGCACCGTGTTATTGATAAACTCCGGTTTTTTGCCATTCAGATTATCTCGATCTCCATGTATCAAGCCTTTACTGTCGTACATAAAAACATTTTCCTTTTTGGCTCCCAAGGCTACATAAATCCGAGTACAAGAAATGGCTGAGGCCCCTGCTCCATTGACTACAATTTTCGCTTCAGAAATATCTTTACCAACCAATTCAAAAGCATTCAACAAAGCCGCTCCACTGATAATGGCCGTACCATGCTGATCGTCGTGCATCACCGGAATATTCAATTCCTTTTTCAAGCGTTCTTCAATTTCAAAACAGGCTGGGGCAGAAATGTCTTCCAAATTAACACCACCGAAAGTAGGTTCCAAGATCTTCACTGTTCTGACAAATTCGTCTACATCCGTCGTATCCAATTCCAAATCAAAACAATCGATATCTGCATAGATTTTGAACAATAGCCCCTTCCCTTCCATAACGGGCTTACTTGCTTCCGGGCCTAGATCACCAAGGCCTAGCACTGCCGTTCCATTACTGATTACCGCCACTAAGTTTCCTTTGGCGGTGTATTTATAGACGTCTTCTTTATTCTTTTGAATTTCTACGCAGGGCTCTGCGACTCCTGGGGAATAAGCCAAAGATAAATCTCGCTGGTTGGAGGTTTCGGTGGTTGGAATGACTTCTATTTTGCCAGGTCTTCCTTCGGAGTGGTAGTTTAGGGCTGCTTTTTTTAGGGAGTTCTTATCCATGCGTGCTTGTCTTTTGTGTTTGAATTTACATAATCAGTTGATCTCTGTGATGAGATTTAATACTGATTTCAATTTAGGAAGCGCAATGATACGATTCGTTTTTTGAAGAATGGTAATAATGAGAGGAGAATCGACAGGGCGAGTAGTGACTGCGGCTAAGTGAGCAGGTGTTTTAGCTATTTGATAAGGCTTGTGGGTTGGTTTTACGGAGTATCGGTTGCCTTTACTCCCTTAGCTGCCAATGATTGATTATGATAGAGATCATGTTTGGGCGTCTTAACGGTGTATCATTTCCTTACCCACTTCGACCTTTACCGCTTATGGTGAAGAGATTCCTTTCAAGTCTTAACGGTGTATAAATTCCTTACCCACTTCGACAAAAAAAAACATCATGGATACAATAGAACTGTCTTAACGGTGTATAAATTCCTTACCCACTTCGACAAGATTCAATCTCGGTGTGTCTTCTAAAAAACGAGTCTTAACGGTGTATAAATTCCTTACCCACTTCGACAGAAATTGCGAATGGTGTAGTTAACCTTGATAAGGGTCTTAACGGTGTATAAATTCCTTACCCACTTCGACGCATTTTTTGCATATGCTGCAAATGAGCTAAAAGTCTTAACGGTGTATAAATTCCTTACCCACTTCGACCAGGAAGAAAAAAGCAAAGATAGTTACCGTTAAGTCTTAACGGTGTATAAATTCCTTACCCACTTCGACAGGACAAGGACGGACGACGTATCGGGATGATGAGTCTTAACGGTGTATAAATTCCTTACCCACTTCGACCTATGCCAAGGTAGTCCGCACAGCAAACACAAAGTCTTAACGGTGTATAAATTCCTTACCCACTTCGACAAAAATCGGGTTACAAGAAAAGTGATCTCCATAGGGTCTTAACGGTGTATAAATTCCTTACCCACTTCGACCCAACAGGTTGCGTGGAAAAAAGCAAGAAAAGTCTTAACGGTGTATAAATTCCTTACCCACTTCGACACCATTGGTGGAGAGGTATGTTAAACGAAGCAGTCTTAACGGTGTATAAATTCCTTACCCACTTCGACAGATGTTTTTCGCATATCGCTGTATACCAGTTATTTAAGTGGTGTTTTCATCCTTGCGAGATGGCCGAATCCTGCATTGTGCTTCGTATATTGGTATTTCACCTATTTTAAAATTCAGATAAATATACTGTTTTTTTCTCCCAATAAAAAAGGAATATCGAGTTGGTTTTCACCTAGCATGGTCATAGCGCTAAAATTGAAAGGAGGAACTTTTAGTATGAATAATAAGGCAGTTGTATCAGCCGTTATCCAGTCGTTTAGGTTTTGCCATAACAGTGTGTTACTTTTAGGGTTTGGGAGGCCTGCAAATACGGATAATTGTATTCGTTCATAGCCTTCCGCAATGAGTCGTTTAGCCATTTTGTTTCGAATGGAGTCTGAAGAAATATCGTAGAAAATGAGGTACATCAGCTTAGTGTTATGGTTTGGTCAATAAGGGTTCCCAAATTGTTGCTTTCCATGTAGATGTGATCCTTTAATCTTCGTCTGGAGCCATTTACTTCCATTTTAGTTTGTATAAGATCATTAAAAGATGTAATGAGAATACGTTTGCCCTTCTTATGTACCCAATACCCTTTTTCCTTTTTAATAAAGTAATCGGGAATCAACCTGTTTTCTAAAATCAGTTCGATCAACAACCAGTCAACTAGCGGACGAGTGGGTTCGATTAAATCAAAAACCAATGTAGGACTTTTGTACGCATCTGCATGTAAAATTCCGATGGCCGGATCAAGCCCTTTGGCGAATACACCGCCCTCCACTACGCCGTAAGTCATACCATATAAATAATTAAGGCTCGCGTTAAAATAGTCCATAGCCGGCCGGCGACTACGGCGCTGGAATTTAAAATCTGGAGGTAAAAACAAATCTAAAGTTTGGAAATAAGATCGGCTAATGGTTCCCTCATAGCCCATTAAAGTCCCTCTGCATTCTGCGACCTTTAGTGTAGGGAGGTCCTCCATCTTTTTTAAAATAGCATTGATTTGAGTAGTTGCTTTGTCGACTTCACTTTCCAAAACAGGTTTCCTTTTAGCCAGTCGTTTCAAATTTACCAATTGTCCTTCCGCTTTTTTCTTCAATATGCCAACAATCCAGTCCGTAGCGGATTCCGACATAGAAAAAAGCAATTGCTTTTTACGCAAGTCCGCCAAGTTTACATCGATAATCATTTAACAATGCTTTTACTTCTGCCAGCGTTTTTAATCGTTTGATATTTTTGTCTAAACTTCTATAAAACTGAGGATCAATGTCAATCGTATCATTCAGTAAGAGTCCTGTTACTTTCTTGGTTTTGTAATCATCATAATAGGTTGTTTTTGTAGTATTGAAACTGAAACCATGATTTATAGCAATCTTTTGAATGACGTCAAAGTGAGCGACAGTCAATTGCTTAGTCTTGGAAGAAAAGGTCAAGTCGTCTACGAAACGAGTATAGACGAGTTCTTCGTTCTGAGCCCAATTGGTCAATGACTCATCCAGCGCAATGGTAGCCAGATTGGATAACACCGGAGAAGTCGGAGCTCCCATCGGAAGTTTACCTTTTCTAGTCATCAACTTGGCTAGGATATGCGCTGTGCTCTTTTCAAATTGAAAGGGCGTCGTTTGCAATATTGTGATAACTCGCTTGATGCTTATCTGATGAAAAAAGTCTTTAAAATCAGCATTCAGCATGTAAGTAGCGCCGTGATGTTGACGGGCATTCTCCAGAATATTTTTATAGGGCCTTACCCCTTTTGCACGAATAATGTATCCATAAGCGGCCTTGGTTTGTAGGGTGTAATAAACGCATTGAAGATAAGTGTTCAATTGTTTTTGAATCACTTTCAGTTCCTCTTCTGGTGCT
>CAZDTI010000427.1:0-7480 GCA_964508085.1 uncultured Saprospiraceae bacterium
TTTTGATGCTCCCTTTAAAACTTAGAACGATTTATAATAGCAGTATTGCTTTCGAAACTTAGAGATTAATTAGGCAATTTTCTATCTTAGACTGAGGTAAAACACAACGCTTTCCGACTCTTGCCGAATTGGTTCATTCGCTTTATTTTTAGCAACCTCCTGTGTTTTGATTGCACGAGAACAATCAAAACGCACAGAAGATTCTTATAATTCAAAACTTAAACACATATACTACAAATGGCATGAGTCATGTTTTCATCTTTCATCAGCAAAGTATCAGTCGACCAGATCCTCCGTAATGTCGGATTTCTTTATTCCGCCTTTTACTTTATGCTGTTGGCCTTTGTCAATTACCGAAGTAGAAAGTCTCTTCAACTGGTCGATACTCTTTTTTGTCTTTTTCATAATTGATACTTTTGATGCTCTGCTTAATGCCTTGAGCGATTTATAATAGCAATATTGCTTTCGAATTTTAGAACTTAATTAGACTTATTCTCCAGGGATCTTGACTTTTGATTTATCTATTCCACCCTTTATTTTAACCTGTTGATGTTTTTCAATCACTGACAGTTTTTTCAATTGATCGATTCTTTTTTGTGTCTTTTTCATAATTAAGAATTTTGATACTTCACCTTTTCAACTATAGTATGAAGTAAGATGAAAAAACGCTACAACCTGCTTGAAGTAATTTTCATTTTTAATGACTTATGACCTAAATCGAGTAAAAGCAGTGCTCCTAAAAAGGAGAAAAGTACTTTTTTAATTTAGCAGTTTAATAAACTGCTTTCCTTGCAAAGTTGAAAAATGAAGAGCAAGAGAACAAGAACATTTAAAGTAGATTGTGGAGATTATTTTATTTCAATATTACCCCTTCACAAATCCTGCAACATGCACAATCCCCATTCTCCTCACCTCTACTATATAGAACCTTTTATGCAACGAGCTCACATTTACTTCGAAATTGTTCCTTTCAATATTTATCCATTCTTGTTGAATGAGTGCTCCCGTTGAACTAAAAAATCGATATTCCCACCTGCCATTTTTAGCTACCTTTTTTGCCAAACCAATTCGCAATAAATCTTTGGTTGGATTAGGAAAAACGTTTATTTCGTTTTCACCTAGAGCGGTATTAGTTTAACCTTTTCGATATATACAAATGTAGTTTCTCTCCCTATAATACAGGCGATTTTAGGGAGGACAAGACCGTGACAAGAATAAAAAGGGACAGGATAATTGCGATACAAGAGGCAGAAACGCCCTAAAAAAGGGACTTTTAAGTGAAAAATGCTTCCTGATCCTTTAGTGGGTTAAGTTTTTGAACAGAGATAGGGGGGCTGAGATTTTCTATTAGCATAGACCAGTAAGAATTGATGAAAACCAATTCGTACCGAGATCAGCTTCATCATCTACCTACTATTAAATGACGAAGTACTAAATGCTATAGCTTAAACAAAAAAGTTCTTAGCGCATCATTATTGGAAAGGTTCATTTTTTTGGCTAATCGGTGTTGCGCTTGACGGACACTATCGGAGTTAATACCCATTATTTCTCCAATTTCATTGTTCAGAAGATTTAGCCGAAGCAAGGCACACAAATTCAATTCATTAGGAGTAATACTTGGAAAGGACGTTTTTAACTCTTTAAAGAAATCAACATGAACGCGGGTAAAATAATGTTCAAAATCCGCCCAATCTTTTTCGGTATTAAGATTTTCAATGAGGAAGGCTGACATGCTGGTTAACGAAATTTTTGGTTCCTGTGATACGGGTGCTTCGGGCCTTTCTTCTCCGGAATATTCTACTTTTTGTGCAATCAACATTTCTTGCAGTTGGTCTAATCGCTTTTGTAAAATAAGGTCTTTCTCTGTTGTCTTTAAATACGCTGCTGCTAACTTTTCCTTTGAGATTTCTTCGATTTCCTTACGCTTCTGCTTTTGTCTTAGATAGTAAATAACAGACAAGAGCAATAGTAAAAGGCTCGTTCCCAGTAGCCATTTATATTTTTGTAATTGTATTAGTATTTCACTTTCATCTGCTTTTAATACTTCATTTTCAGCTAATAGTCTTTTCTGCTGATGTTTATTTTCGACTTTGGCAATCTTGCGCAGATTCTTGACATTATAGGTATTGTGGAGACTATCTTTCAAGGAGTGATAAACCTTTTGATGCGTCAATAACTTTTCGGAGTTTCCCAAATTTTCGTAAATAGATGCTAACAATTTATGTCGACTTGTCCGAGTTCTTAAATCATTAAGCTGTTGAGCGATTGCCAAACTCTTTAAAGCAAATGGTAAGGCCTCTTCGTATCTACTTGATTTGCACTTCATAGTTGCGATGTTAAAATAAGATAGCCCGATTCCTTCTTGATAATTTCGTTGCAAAAAAATGGCTAAAGCACGCTCATAATAGCCGGAGGACTTTTCGTAATCCCCCATTTTTGAATAAATTATACCTAGGTTAGTGAACGTAGTTTCTATTCCCTTAGTTTTGTCTTCTATTTGCTCTTTCAACGTCAATACTTTTTGACAATATTCCAAAGCTTCCCCATAATTGTCCATAGCTATATAAATCATAACGAGAGCATCCATACTTTTCGCAATTCCTAAGGGGAAACCTAATCTTTTATTGATGTTTAAGGCTTCTTTTTGATATTTTAAAGCAGAATCCCAATCTTTTAGGTTGAGATAAACGATACTAATATTAGATAGTAAACTACTTTTCGCATAATCATCTTCTGCTAAACCAAGTCCTTCAAAATAATAATCTAATGCTTGGGGGTATTTCCCTAATTGCTTTTGAACATTACCTAAGTTATTTAAAGGGTAAGCAACTGATTTAGTGTTTGAGGTTGTTTTTACTAAATTTAGAGATTCTTGGTAATACCGGTTAGCTTTCGAGTAATCCAATAAATACATATATATATGTCCTTTAATCGTGTGAGCGTCTGAGAGTAGAGAAATATCTTTTGCCTTTTCCAAATGAAGTATTGCTTCCGACACTAAACTATCAGCTAATGAGTAATCACCTTTAGAGCTAAAAGTGCTTCCCAATAAAAGATTTCCCCTGCCAATAAGACGGGTTTGTTTTTTTTCTCTAAAATAATTTAAGCCAGGAATAATGTAATCAATACTTTCTTGTAACCGACTTTGTGAGGTTAGAATTCTACTTAAATTGTAAGAAATGGTAAATAGTGCGGTCGAGTCCTCCAACCTTTTTGCCAATTCAATTCCTTCCAGCGCTAATTTTTCCGCTCTTTTTGTATTTTCTCTTTTTAAGTTCGATGACAATCTATCCAACAGCACCAACCGTTCTTTTCCCGTAGCTGTGAGCAACTCATTTTCTAGACTATCTATTTGACTGGCAGTAAGTCGCCCAAAATTTATCATCAACAATAAACAAAATAAAAAAAATGTCCTGACTGTTTTTGTTTTACAACTATTCATAATTTAAATACGATAAGCTCTGTTTAAAATGGGAAACAAAACTAAGGAAATCTACTGAGTTGTTCGTTTGGAATCATTCTTTGATCCTCGTTCAGACTGGTTGAATAATTGAAATTAGGAAAAAGACCGACAAAATAAAAGCAGTTGTTTAAGCCATAAGACTACTCTTTCAACTTTATGCTAAAGGACAAAATAACCTTCATGAAGCTGGATTTTGATTAAAAAATTAAAAACCAAATCATAGGAGATGCCACTCGTCTGAATCAGGCTTTATCCAACCTATTGAGTAATGATTGTAGGAGCGGTCTGGACATCGCTTCAAAAATAAAATCCGAATAAAACAACCCTTACATTTTTTTATAAAGTTGTTACCTGCTCGGGTACTTTGATTTTACAGGAACAAGAAAAAAAATGCAGCAAAGCCAGATGATAAATTTTCTGGAGAAACCATTTACGCCGAAGCGGTTGCGGGATGTTGGTAGGGTTAAAGGCCAATGTTGTCAACTTAGTGGTTTTCGGAACTTCGCGGGAAGGAAAGAGCAGCGCCAAAGTTCTGAAAGCCTTTTCTCTAGTTTTTTAAGTTGACGACATTCGGTTTAGAGGGAACGGGCGGCTTGATTAGATAGATGTTTGAATCTTTTGACTCGGCCAGAGCCTTACCGTATGGTTCGCAACGACTTGCAAAGTCGATGCGAACCATACTTGTTTTTGATAAGGGATGCTGCGAACGGATTTGAAGAGGTAATTAATCTTGGCTTAAACCGCTGAGCCATTTATAATAGCATTCCTTATTCCTTCACAAATCTCGCGACATGCGCAACTCCCATTCTTTTCAACTCCATTATATAGAACCCTTTCCCCAAAGTACTCACGTCTATTTCGAAATTATTGTCATCAACATTAATCCATGCTCGCTGAATAAGCAATCCTGTTGAATTAAAAACTCGATATTCCCACCTACCATTTTTACTGATATCTGTGGCCCAATTAATTTGCAATAAGTCCTTGGTTGGATTAGGAAAAACACGTATTTCGTTTTCGCCCAAAGCAGTGTCATTAAAGCGAGCAACTTCTATTTTAGAATACTCAAAAGCACCATCGTAATCTATTTGCTTCAAGCGATAATAATTGAAGCCTTCATTGGGATTTTTATGCTGATACTTATATTCCTGAACAATTTCTGTATCTCCCCTTCCCTCAACAAAATCAATGGTTTTCCAGTCTTTACTATCTACGCTTTGCTGAATTTCAAACCCTTGATTATTGATTTCTGTCGCGGTTGACCAAGTGAGTTCTACTACATTTTTCTTTAAAGCGGCATTAAACTCTAATAATTCTACAGGAAGGAGATTCTGATTCATTAAATCGCTCAAATATCCTTGATAGGTCATATCTCCCAGGATTTGTGCTCCATACCAATTAGCCGGATTTTGAATAGCTACTTTTAAAGCTGCCAAAGAAGCATAAGGCATTCCACTAGTATTGAATATAACATTATCGAATTCCTCATCTACCCCTGATCCAGCTCCTACAGCTAGAGCAGTTGTCCCATCTGTAAGTCCATTGGGTAAGCTTGATTCGTTTTTGTCTGAAGGGTCTCCCATCCACTGAGTAGAAGCAGAACTGAGTGCGCAAATAAACGTAGGGTTTGAAGCAGGAGCTGTGCCTCCAGCCCCGTCAGTATCTTGAAAGACGAGGGCTTGATCACCACCAGTACTAAAGAGTAAATTTCCGTCTAAAACACCAGGCTCGGAATAAATAGAAAACCGTGTATCTGTAGTATTTGCATCCCAAAAAATAATTTCTCCTTCTGGAATCGGAGTCGTCACTACAAATTTTCGCGCGCCTTCATCACAAGGACTATAAAGCGCTCCAGATCCTGCTACAGCTCCACAATCCGTAAAATAAATCGTAGTGCCTGTTGCCAACGGTACAAAAGTTATTAAACCAATAGCATCAGGATCATCTCCTTGGTAATAGACTACAGAAAGGTCTCCAGCAGATAAAACAGTACCTTGAGCGGAAAGATTGAGGGCAGAAAAATATGTGAATAATAATGTAAATAATAATTTTTTCATTTGTACGGATTTTATTTTTTTCAATACATACAAATGTATTTCCTCTACCCACGACCCTGGAGATTTTAGGGCATACAAAACCGTGACAAGAATAAAAAGGGATACTACAATTACGTGACAAGAACCAGAAACACGCTGAAAGAGGGCTTTTAAGGGGTAGATATGATCAATGAGGAGAAGAGAGGAGAGAGATGGGACTTCCGACTAATACAGGATGCTACGAAATAATTTTATAGTTTAAGCAAAAAAGTTCTCAGCGCATCATTATTTGATATATCCATTTTTTTGGCTAATCGGTATTGCGCCTGGCGGACGCTATCGGAGTTAATACCCATTATTTCTCCGATTTCATTATTGAGAAGGTTCAGCCGGAGCAAGGCACACAAATTCAATTCTTTAGGGGTAATGCTTGGAAAGGAAGTTTTTAATTCTTTAAAAAAATCAACATGAACGCGCGTAAAATAATGCTCAAAATCTGCCCAATCTTTTTCGGTATGGATATTTTCGATGAGGAAATCTGACATGCTGGTTAATGAGGTGGCTTGATTTTGCGCTGTTTCATCTAGCGCTTCAAAAACAGGACGTTCCTTGTCTTGTGCTAAAAGCATTGCCTCCAACCGATCTAATCGCTGTTGCAACATATTATCGTTTTTGAGAGAACTTAAACGTTGTGCTTCTAGTTTTTTAGCGGTCTGTTTTTTTATACTTGCTGCTTTTTGTTTTTGCTTGAAAAAGTAAAAACAGATCGGTAACAGTAGTAGCACACCTCCTAATAAAATCCATTTATACTGCTGTAGTTGCAGTAAATTATTTTGCTCTTCTTGCTTTAATTCTTCATTTTCGGCTAGTAATTCTTTTTGATATTTTTCATTTTCTAACTTCGTTACTCTACGTAAATTTTCAATGCTATAAATGCTATCTTTTAGCAGGTTGAAGGAATGGCCATGTTTCAAAGCCTTTTCGTGGTCTCCCACTTCTTCATAAATTTCTGAGAGCAATTCATTTCTACTCATTTGTCTAGATAAATTGTTTCTCTCTTGAGCAATTTGTAAACTTTTCAACGCTAGAGGTATTGCCTCCTGATACTTTTGGGCTTTGGCTTTCGCATGTGCAATGTTATAATACGCTCTACCAATACCTTTTTTATTATTTCGTTTCAAACAAACATCAAGAGATTGCTGGTAATGGTCAAAGGCATTTTCAAAGTCTCCCAAACGCGAATAAATATTCCCCAAATTGTTAAGCGTGGTCTCTATAGCATTCCCCTCTCCCTCCATTTGTTTCTTTAATGCTAATGATTTTTGACAACTTTCCAGTGCATCTCCATAATTGAGCATGTTCTTATAAATCACCCCAATATTATCCAAGCTCTTTGCAATCGGAAGTGGAAAGCCTAATTTTTCCTTGATTTGGAGTGCTTTTTTTTGATACTTCAAAGCGGATTCCCAATCTTTTAGCTCTATGTAAACATTACTAATATTATTAAACGAATTTGCTCTACTTAATTGATCAGTGGCTAATTCCAGACCTTCAAAATAATACTCCAAGGCAAGTGGATAATTCGTCAATCTACGTTGAACCATCCCTAAGTTAGTCAAAGCAAAAGATACTTGCGGTATATCCTGGATTGCTTTTGAAAAGGTTAGACTTTTATTATAATGAACACCTGCTGCTTCATAATTTTTCAAATAGTATTGAATCGTCCCCCGCAGATTGTGTGTGTTCGCAATTAGCGTTGTATCTTTTGCAATACCTATATCTATTAAGGCCACAGCAGCCAAGCTATCGGCCAGTAAATAGTCCCCTTTTGAAGAATAAATTGCGGCCAAATTCACGTTTCCTCTTCCTATGTTTCTATTTAGCCTTTTTCTCTTGAAATAGTTTAAGCCGGGAATAACTCGACTAATAGCTTCCTGAAATCGGTTTTGCCGATTTAGAACATTTCCTAGATTAAAATGAA
>CAZDTI010000428.1:0-7455 GCA_964508085.1 uncultured Saprospiraceae bacterium
ATTTCTGATACTTTTTCCAAAGAACGATTGAAGTCCAGAGACATTCTATAATAGGCTAAAGCACCTTCGTAATCACTGACCTCTTTCATAATTTGCCCCAGGTAATTGGCCAAATCAGCAGCTTGGTCTATTTGATTCAACTCTAAGTACAAGTTCATTGACTTGTCATAATGCGCTTTTGCTTTTCCGATAAACCCTTTCAGCAAGTAAACTTCCCCTAAGTTTTTATTGGTTACAGCAGCACCCGCTTTATCATTTATTTTTTGACGAATCTCTAAGGCTTTATTCAGGTTATCCAAAGCACTAGCAACATCTTCCTGCATAAAGAAGATACGGCCAATATTATTTTTAGAAGTAGCCACTCCGGCCTCATCTTTTACCTCGTCACGGATTTTCAATGCTTGCACAAAAAATTTCATGGCATTGGTATAATCGTGTTTGTCTTGATAAACCATTGCCATATTGTCAATGGCCATTGCTTCCTGCTTTTTATCATTTGCTTGCTTCGCCATATCCATAGCTTGCTGGGCATAATCCGTAGCAGCTACACGGTTTTCGGCAGATAAAGAAGCAGCAGATAAAGCATTCAGGGTTGCCATTTTTTCGGCGCCTTGCTGGCTTTCTACTTGTTTTAATAATTGATCAACGGTTGGTTGTTCGGCTTTTACTGAAAAAGTGGTCAGAAAAGCGGCGAGGAGCAGCATCAGTAATTTTCTCATAATAAGGAGCTGAAATTCAGTGAATTAGGTAAATTGTTCTCATATTGATTTTAGCTAAGGCTGTATTCGAAAGACAGATATAGGCTAAAACTAATATTAGAATTAATCAAATTTGATGCCGAGTGGTGAGATTGGTCACTAGTAAAAATTCTACAATTGTGTGATGTCAGGGCTTTTGTTTTTCTTTGAGCTTTGATTTCCATTTGAAACAATAAGATATGGACGATTTTACTGTTATTACCTGCCCGAATTGTAAGATGTCGCTCCTAAAGGAAGGACGGATTTGGATATGCGGTAATAGACATTCCTTTGACGTATCAAAAGAGGGGTATTTGAATTTGTTGTTGCCAAACAAGAAGAAATCAAAAAATCCAGGTGATTCGAAACAGATGATTCGTTCCCGGGAGGATTTTCTGAGTACCGGAACTTTCGATTTTTTGATAGATCGTTTGAAAACAGAAATTGCTACGTTTTCTAAAGAGTCGACCCCTGAAGATAAGCATGGGCTAGCGTTGGATTTGGGATGCGGCAGTGGGTATTATACTCGCCATGCTTTTGAATCGTCATTTCTTAAGCGAGTGGGAATTGATATTTCTAAGAATGCGGCTTCTATTGCAGCGCGTATAGATAGGGAGGCACTTTATTTGGTTGGTTCTGTTTTCAATGTTCCGATTCTTGATCAAATGGTAGATGTGGTTTTAAATGTTTTTGCACCGTTGGAGTTGAAAGAGGTTCATAGGTTGTTGAAAGAAGAGGGTCATTTGATCAAAGTTGTTCCAGAGAAAAACCACATGGTAGAAATTTCGGAGATGATTTATGATGAGGTGATCGAGCATTCTTCTGAATTTGAGCATCAGGTTGATTCTTTTGAAGGCCTTCGCCTTTTAAGGCATTTTCAGATTGAGAAAAAAGTAACCGTTGGTACTAAAAATATTTTGAACTTGATCTCAATGACTCCGTTTTTGTATAAATTTCAACAAGAGCAACTGGATAAATTACAAGGACAAGAGGTTACCTTGAGTTTTGGAATCTATATTGTTATTAAGGAAGCGCGTGCTTAGTCTTGTGCCCCTCTTCCACATACCATTTAAAGGAATTTAGAAAAGCCATCACCATCGCTTTATTGTAGGAGTAGAATATTTTATCCGGCATAAAATTTCCGAGAAGGCCACCAATACTTATTGTCATTTCGAACATGGTTTTACCGCTTTCCATCGTGCCTAGTCTAAAGATGTGACTGCCTCCGATTAAAAAGCCTCCCAACTTAGACATCTTCCATTCCATCAATTCATTTTTCACCAGCTTTGTCACTTTATACTTCCATTGTTGTGATTTAGGAGGACCTTGTGTTTCATAAATCAGCCTGGCGTCTTCGTTTACATAGTTTAGAATATCGTCTATATCTAATTGTACTTCTATTGTTATTTCTTCACCAAGGAGTATATCTCCTCTGATATAATTGTAGATGGGGTTCCAGTTTTCGTACTCGTGGGATTTTAGGAGTAGCTCCCAAATCAGCTCGGGGTTTTCGTTAATGAGGATGTTTTCTGTTAGTGTTCTCATTCTGTTGTTTTTATTTTTCCTGGATTTATTTTAGATAAGTATCATAAGCTGAAACAGAACCGTTCCAATTTATTCTTACAGACGCCGAACTGCCTGATAATAGCATACTTGAACTCCTCCTGTCATCCTGAGCGAGCGTAGCGAGTCGAAGGATCAGGAGGAACAAACACATTTCTATTTCGAGTGAAGCGTAGCGGAATCGAGAAATCTTCCTCTTTGACAAGGAGTTTGACTTCTCTACTCGCGTACCTCCTGTTCGACATTCTCAAAGCAGGCCGCTCGTAATCTAAGACCTAAGTCTCCTGTTATTCCTCGATTCGCTCTTACCTCGCTCACTCGGAATGACAGGTAGAATCTTCTTATGCTTCTACTCCCTTTTCATTCTAAACATAAGAATCAGAACGATTACAATTCCTTATCAAGCAACTCCCAAGCCAAGACTGCACAGCCCCTTCGTTCCGGAAATTCATCAACCGCTTGAAAGGCAGTGAAACTCTTATCGACCTCTGCTGTTCTATTTTCTCCATCTACATAGTCAATAAATTTCTTAGAAACAATTTTCGCTTCTGTAATTGTTTTGCCAATCAAATTTTCAACCAAGATAGAAGTCGAAGCTTTTGAAATAGCACAGCCAAAACCATGAAAGTAAGCATTCGAAATTATATTGTTATCATCAATCTTCAGATACAATGTATATCGATCTCCGCATAAGGGGTTATTAGCTTCAAGTGTAAAAGAAGCCGATTCCATTTTCTGAAAGTTGACTGGATTTTTATGGTGTTGAAGAATAACTTCTTTATAGAGTTTTTTCAGTTTTGGATTCATGTTCTGTTTGTATTCAAGTCATTTAATCCGCTTAAATGACTGACTATCAATATAATAACTTAAAGCAGCTTCAATATATTAGCTTTCCCAAAAAGCTTTTACTTCTTTCAATTTCTCCATAAAATAATCTATTTCCTCTAGATTATTATAAATAGAAAAGGAAGCCCGAATAGTAGCCTCCACCCCCATACTACTCAGCAAAGGTTGTGTACAATGATGCCCCGCTCGTAAAGCTAGATTTTCTGCAGCAAGAAATTGTGCCAAATCATGCGGATGCACGGAATCCAAGGTAAAGGAGAGAATTCCTGTTCTGTTTTTAGCTTGGCCAATGATATTAACACCTTCGATTTCAACAATTCTTTTACGAGCATATTCACCCAATGCTTTTATATGCTGTATTACTTCTGTTTTTGACAATTTTTCACAAAATTTAATGGCAGCACCTAAACCAATCACTCCTGCAATATTTGGTGTTCCGGGCTCCATACTAAATGGAAAATCTAAAAACTGAGTCTCTTCAAAAGCGACCTTGCGAATGGCACCTCCTCCGAAATAAGAAGGCTTCATTGCTTTTTGTTTTCTAGGATGCACATAGAGCACTCCAACACCAGTAGGGCCGAACATTTTGTGTGCAGAAAAAACATAAAAATCACAATCTAAATTTGAGAGATTCACAGGATAAAGACCTGTACTTTGCGCCCCATCAACCAATACGGGAATGTTTTGTTTTTTAGCGAAAGCGATAAGTTCTTCGATGGGATTTATGGTACCAATGGAATTGCAAATTGATGTAATTGCCAGTAACTTTGTTTGCTCATTTAATAGCTCTTGACCTTTACCTAACAATAAATTCCCATTTTCATCCACAGGAATGATACGTAAATCCGCGCCAACTTCCTTTGCCAACATTTGCCAAGGGATGAGATTCGCATGATGCTCCATTGCTGAAATCACAATATTGTCTCCAGGATGCAAATTGTTTTTCAGGTAACTATTAGCAACCATATTAATTCCATCCGTAGTTCCTTTAGTAAAGGCTATGCTATTGGCAGATTCCGCTCCTAGAAATTCCGCAGTATGCTTACGGACTTCTTCGTAAGCTTTAGTAGCCTTGGCTGATAAGGAATAAACACCACGATGAATATTGGCGTTTTGATTTTCATAAAAATCGTTAACAGCATCTATAACAGCAGCTGGCTTCTGAGTAGTCGCGGCATTATCGAAATAAACCAACTTCGGGAGACTAGTAAAAATAGGGAATTGCTCTTTTATACTTTTGATATTCATTGACTAATGACGATTGTTATATCTGAACCTCTTATTGCTAAATTGACGTAAGATAATCAAGATAACTTGGATTTCATCAGGTTCTTACTTGATTTCTTGCAAAAGGACTTTACCTTTATGATTATACTTGAATTTACGTATTCCTAGCTTACCTTCTATCCAAAATGAACTCACGCAATACTTAATTCACCCTAAAATATAAACTCAACAGTTATGAAAAAGAAAATCTTTACGCTCCTCGCAATTACTTTTTTCACTTTTCAACTTCACGCGCAGTCCTCTTTGTATGTTGACACCACCATTACCGTTGATCAAATGCTAATGGATTTTTTCGATGGCTCTTGCGTAACCATTTCTAATACAAGCTTTACTGGAGATCAAGCAAGTAGAGGTTATTTCCAGGGCGCCAATACCACTGTTGGCTTACCTGGTGGGATCGTTCTTTCTTCAGGTTTAGCAACAACTGCTAGTCTACCTAATAATTCCGCTGGCACTGGCACATCTGGAAATACTTCTGGATCCTCTGTCGACCCTGACTTACAAGGTCTCACAACAACGAATAACAATATATGGGATGCAGCTATTATCGAATTTGATCTAATCAGCTCCACTTCGGACTCCTTTTATTTTTCCTATTCATTTGCTTCTGAAGAATATCCTGAATATGTCTGCTCCGGCTTTAATGATGTCTTTGGTTTTTTCGTAAGTGGTCCCAATCCAGACGGTGGCAATTATGAAAATGAAAATATTGCTTTAATTCCAGACTTATCTGATCCATCTGGTCTTACTTTTACAGATATTCCAGTTGCAATTAACAATATAAATCCAGGTGTTGTAGGAAACAATGGAATAATCAGCAATTGCACTCCTCCTAACGGAAGCTTAGCCTATGGTTCTTATTACTTAGATAATAGCTTTGGAACAGATTTAACCTATGACGGATTAACGGTTGAATTATTAGCCCCTTTATATGTTGTTGCAAATCAAACTTATCATATCAAAATTGCAGTTGGAGATGTTGGTGATAGCGCATTTGATTCTGCTGTTTTTCTAAGTGTAGAAAGTCTCTGTGGGGATAGTCTAATCACACCACCAGCTGAGGTTCAATTTAGCGTTTCCGGCAACACTATAGAGCTCGTTAATGAATCGCGATATGCCACCAGCTACCTTTGGGATTTTGGGGATGGATTTACTTCAACCGAAAGGTACCCTGCTCCACATACTTACACTCAGGACGGATTTTACAATCTTTCATTGACTACGGAAAACTATTGTTGTACCGATGTATTTGAGAGAACCATTGTGGTTGGTAATGCTGTAGTTATTGACGCCGAAACTTGTGATACCGCAGGATATCCTTTAAACGGCCTTGAACCTGACTTGGAAGAAACTGGACTTTGGAGCATTATTGTTGGAGAGGGTAGTTTAGATGACGATTCCGATCCATTTTCCATTTTAAATAATCCATCAATCGGAACTAACGTCCTGCTATGGGAAATAACCAATACCATCTCAGGAAATGTTATCTATACCGATACTTTTGTTTTACAAGTTAATGAACCCTTGCAAGTAAATATTACTTCTGACTTTCAAAATGTTTGTTTATATGATTCTCCAATTTCTTTGATGGCTTCCTTTGATGGAGGAGTATTTTCAGGCCCAGGAGTTTCTGCAAATTCTTTTGATCCTGCAATCGCTGGTGAAGGTAGTCATATCATCACTTACGAGTATACCGACGACATTGGTTGTAACGGTACCTCCACCGAAACCGTTGAGATACTTCCTCTTCCCATCATAACCTTAGATATTGTACAAACTGTTTTTTGTGAATCTGACGAAATCACGCTATTCGAAGCTAGTCCTCCAGGTGGAACATTCGAAGGAGAGGGATTAGATAGCAATAACTTTGATCCATCGGCAGCAGGCGTAGGAATACATAGTATTACCTATACTTTTATAGATAATAATGGTTGTAGCGCCGTGGCTTATGAAGATATTGAGGTGACTGCTTCTCCTGTTCTAGACATAACTTCAAATTTAGACAACATCTGTGAAGGAGATGGCCTTATCGAATTACAAGGAACCCCGAATGGAGGGATTTTCAGTGGAACTGGAGTAAGTGACAATTTCTTAGACCCATCGATTCTTGGCCCGGGAAATCACAACATTACATACACGTATGAAACTCTTGTCGGCTGCATTGGTACTTATACCCTCACTACAGATGTAATTGTAAATCCAAATCCGGAGATGCCAGAAGTCAGTTTACTAAGTGGTGACTCTTTACATTGTAGTATTTCAGGAGATGATTACTTATGGGCGCTGGATGGTAACCCACTTTCGGAAAACAGTCAACAAATTCCAATGACCGGCGATGGTATTTATACTGTTACAGTTATACAAGATGGTTGTTCTTCTCCGACTTCCGCTGGTTTTTTCTTTACCTCCAGCACTTCTATTTATAATAGTTCGGCTTTACAGATTCTTCCAAATCCGGCAAAGGAATTCATCAATATATTTTTAACGGAAAATAAGGAACAGCAATCTCTGCAATCATTAACTATTTACAATGCTCAAGGCAAATTGATTTCAAATCAGCAACAGCACTTTGTTAATGGCAGCCTACAATTAAACATCAAGGAATTAACAACAGGAATTTATTTTATCCGAATCAAGGGTAAGACGGAAAACTGGGTTGGTTCTTTTTTGAAACAGTAATTTAAAAAGGCAGAGAAGGGAATCTTTAAAGTTGTAATTCTAAGGAATCCTTGGCAAGGTTGGTTTATCAGGAGAATACCCTATCTTGGCCTTTTCAAAACTAAAATCTTATACTACATGCAATACAAAAGACTCGGAAAATCAGGTCTTCAGGTCAGTGCACTATCTCTAGGCTCCTGGCTCACCTTTGGAAAACAAATCAGTGATGGCATTGCAGAAAAGCTCATGCACACTGCTTATGACAATGGCGTAAACTTTTTTGACAATGCTGAAATTTATGCTCGTGGTAAGTCTGAAATTGTAATGGGAAAGATCTTGAAAAAATCAAAATGGGACCGTAGTT
>CAZDTI010000429.1:0-7450 GCA_964508085.1 uncultured Saprospiraceae bacterium
AAGTTTTGATATAAAATAGTTCGCCCGACAGCTTCAACAGAGCAGTCGGGCGAACTTTATTTTTAGCGTGCTTATTAGAAGAACTAGAGACTTAATCTATCTCTTAGGCTTCACTATTCTTTTACGAACTTCAGGGTTTTCACTTTATTATCCATTCGTATAGAAAGCATATAAACTCCTGGGTCAAAACTGGAAAGTGCTATTGGGAAATTATAATTCCCAGAAGAAAGCGTTCCTTTGTTTTCAAGGTACAATTGCTCACCAAGAATATTAGTGATTTCAAAGTCAACTGTTCCACTTTCCAATAAATTGAATTTTAAGGTGGCTTGATCAGCTGCGGGATTGGGGAAGAATAACAACTCTTCTACTGCCAATTCTTCTACAGCCGAAGTAGTTTCTCCTATAAGCTGAAACCAGAAATCACCTGGAATATCAGAAGTAAATCGAGTGATAATTCTCATTAAATACTCTGTATCGGCAGGCGGTAATCCCGTAATTGTATCTACGAGCAATCCAGCAAGGGTTGTACCATCAAAGTACATACAATCTCCCATAATATTATCATCCAACGCAAAGGTATCACAGTTCTCCCAAAGGTCAATATAGTATTCAGCCTCTGGCGTTTCTGTCAACATTCGGAATTCCAACTCTGTGTTTCCTTCTGTATTAAAGGTAAACCAAACGTCACCAAATTCTCCTCCATTGATATTATCAAGACACTCTGGGAAAATAAATTGATCACTGTCAAAAGAAGAAGCAACCGTAGATCCAGAAAAGAAGTCATCCAATGCATCCGCTGCTTCTCTAGTCATAATGTATGGCGTATCGTCTGGTTCTGCGCAAAGATCGTTTATAGGTGGCTCAGGAGGTATAATGTCAATGAGATTCATTGTACCTATTCCATCACCTCCATTAAAGCCACCGAGACGTAATAAATAAGTTTCTCCTTCTATAACGTCAAAAATTAAACTTGATGTGAACTCCATACAACCACCACCATCATCATTACAAGCATATAAGTCTCCATCAGTATATGGGCAACTTCCTGCTCCTGTGTATACTGCCATACGAGTATCAAGAGTCGTCATGTTACAAGTTGACCATTCTACTGATCCCGTTTGTGGAGCAGTAAAGCTATACCAAATATCGGCTTGAACCGTATTATCTCCAAACCCAAAACATGGATTCCCAGGGTGTTCAGGGCCATCCGTTGTAGCATCATTGTTATCAAAATCATAGTCCATTACATAAGAAATAACAATGGCATCTTCACAATCATCATTATCGGGAGTTGGAGGAGGAATAAATTCTGTGATATCGAAAGTACCGCTTCCAAAAGCTCCTGGGGCGCCATCGCCATAACCTCCTACTCGTAATAAATAATTTTCTCCAGCAACGACATCGAAGGTTACTGCTGAAGATGAATTGGCACAGGTACCGGAGTCTTCATTACAAGCCAAAACATCTGCATCCATAGGTGGACAATTTGCGGAACCACTGTAAACGTAAATTTTAGAATCAAAGTCTACCGTACCGCAAAGGCTCCATTCCACCTGACCAGTAATTGTCGAAGTATACATAAACCATACATCATTGTAAGTTACAGCAGGTGTAGTTCCTCCTGATTCACAAAGGTCTGCACCGGCGTGATCGGAGCCATCAGTAGTGGCATCTATGGTGGTTATCATTTGATTAGTCCCCTCAGATATGGGGGTTGCATCTGCACAATTGTCATTGGCAGGCTGTGCAAAAAGGTCACCTTGTGAAAAGAAACCCAGCACTAAACATAAGCTAAGTAAAAGTTTTTTCATTTTAAGAAATTTTAGAAAATGAGCAATAATTTGTGAATATAGTCTACTATTTAGGAGGGGAATAGCAGCGAATATAGTAAAACAAAATTATATATCTCTAAAAAGGAATAACTCAGAATAATTCTAACGCTGATCATAATACCGATCAAGATCCTTGGTCTAAACCTAATTACGATTATTCCCTTGGTAAAAACAAAAACGCCAGTTGAATAATATCAACTGGCGTTTTTTATAAAGAGAGGAGATCCAAGCTATCAATTCACTGGCTCTCGTACTATCACTTCTTCAAACTTCCCATAAACGGAAGAGACAATAGGCCCATTTAAGAATGTCAATGTTTCTAACTCTGATTGGAAGACCACGCCTTTATAACGACCAGACAATAACATTATCGCTACTTCAGCTAAAGGTGCCGCAGTAGTAGATTGTATCGCGCGTAAAGTTTGTTTTCCGATTTTCATTGGTTTCACTGTATATGATTTCTCAACCGCACGAAGAACGCCATCTTGGTCTTTTCCTTTCACACAAGCATATACAATTACGACGTCATCTTCTACCGAAGGGATTTCAGTTAACATCGTATCTTGTAAATTTGAAATAGTATCCTCTCCTATTGGAATACCAGAAAGGACCTTACTTACCCAACCATAGTGTCCTGGGTAACGCAATGTTTTGTAATCTAAATTTTTGACTCTATCTCCTAAAGCTTGTGGCAAATCAGCAGCCCCACCAGAGGTCAAATTATCTTCGTAAGTGATATTGTCGATTATGATGGTTTCTCTTTCAGAAAGCGCAGGTACTTTTAGCGTTTTGTAGTTTCGTACAGCGATGGCATCTTCAACGTATTCTGTTGCAACACCTATAGGACTCCAAGTAAAACCATAGAAATGAGGAGCGACTGCATGACGTGTTAAAGCACCTACTTTCATAGATAGTTTATCTACTTTTTCTACGCCATTCTTCTTACAGAAAGTCTTAAACAAATGGTTACCCAATACATTGATAAAGCCCGGAGCTAATCCTGTTTGTACCACGAAACCTGTTTCTGCTCCTTTAGCAATTTCTACCACCATATTTGTTTCAGCTATATACTCCGTAAGATTAGCATAGTGTAATTTGTGGTCACGTGCCATTTGTGCAATACGTGGAGCCTGACTTCCTGGCAAACAATCCAAAACTACCTCACTTTTTTCAAAGATAGCAGTCATCTCATCGTTGGTCCCTTCGAAAGGCATTACAAAAAGAGTTGTCGCACCTTCGTAACCAAGGCCTTCGTTAATCCAGTTAACAGCATCTTCAGCGGTTGCTTCATTAACATCTCCTATATAAAGCTGTATATCTACATCTTTGTTATTAGCCAAAATAAGTCCTACCGCACGGCCAATACCGCCAGCGCCTACTACTATTACGTTTCTTTTGTCAGACATAATTTTCAATTTTTTAATATCCCCCAACCTTGCCAATTAGAAGGAAAAAGGTGTTTACTGAGTAAATGATCTATTTAGAGCTTGCTGAGGCATAGAAATACGCAAACTTTATTCCTAATTCTTATATGTTAAGATAAAAAATAAGGTTACACTCATCTGGCTCTAAAAACGAGGCAAATGTACTATTATTAACTGTCAGCTATTAACTGTTAACTGTTAACTTTCCCTCTTGAATTAGGGTTTCCCAATCTAGGAAGCGTATCTGTATTTTATTTCTAGTGAAGATATAATTCCCTTATATACTCGGTTCGCATTTTACGGGAATTGAAGTAAGAGCTGAGCTTGAAATTACGCTGGAATTGAGGAATACTAGCCCTTAGGATTTTGTAATTTTTCCAGCTTTTCTGTTTGGTTGGTACGGCGATAAATATCTTCTAAAGCATCTATCACTTTTCGGTCGGCTGCGTTGAGGTCGAGCGTTGTTTCCAGCGTTTCGGTAGCACGCTGCATGAAGAGGGCGTAATCGTTTGTATGATCTGTTGCAGGGATGCTATCAGGTTGGATGAGAACGACTTTGTTGTAATATAAAGCAGCGAGATTGAAGGCAAAGTCAAAGGTAGTGGGCGAGATGGTGACTGCTTTTTGATAAGCTTTTTCTGTTTCTTGAAAATAAAAATCGGCATCTGGAAGTTGCAAACGAAGCGCCTCTTGATAACGAGCATCCCAGGCTAACCCTTTCACGAAGTAGAAGCGACCTGTCTCTGACTCTGGCAATATGCTGGTCTTCTCATCTACGAAGGTAATGGTCTCCTCATAATATTCATTAGTCATTAGCCAATGCAACTTATTCTTAGTCAAAGCAATAGAACGGGGGTATTTTAATAAACCTTGCTCAACAATACTTTTTGCTCTTTCCATTTCTCCTAAAGCCATTAGCATACTGTAGTTATCGATAAACAGTTCTTCTTCGGTAACTCCTTCTAACATTAGAGTTTCATAACAAGACTTCACTTCAAAACTTCTATCCGTCAATTCTGCTCCATGAGCCACCAGATACAAGAGCATCGTATCCATTTCGTAATCCACTGATTTGGGCATATATTGTTGTACAAATCGATCACAACTTCTAGCCCAATGCAAATTGAGGTAAAACCGTTCTGCATTTTTTTTATGTAAATAGGTAAAAGCCATCTCCTTGAGGTATCGATGTAAACCGCCGATTTGACGAAGGGCTGTTTTGCTGTACTCCCCGTCATTTCGTATGACCGCATTCTGAAAGGCAGCAATTCCTTCTAACAGACGATAAGATCCTTCCAGATATTCCTCCTCTGATTCTTTGGAGATATTAGCTGTTTCAAAATACTCCTCTGTACACAAACGGCCTTTATAATACCATAAGAAAACACGAGATTCATTGTCTGCTGTTTTTTCTAATTGTTGTATTATTATTTGCTCCGCCTTAGCGTATTCTTTGTTATCCATATAGCTTTTCACCTTCTCCACTACTGTAGTTTGCGCAACAGTTGTGTATGAAAGGGATAATAGGCATATGTATACGAAAAATCGCATAAGGAGGACTTGAGGTGTTCTGTTTTGGTGAAATATTCATTTGAGCAGGATAAGTATGACTTATCGTTTCAAATGAAGTTCTATAATTAACTGGTTACGACTAATAGAATCTACAGTCAAATAGGTATTACTAAATCTATTTCTTGCGTAATTCTTTCGTAAAGATAACGATAATTTGCTTTAAGTTAGTGAAGAGAGTCGAGGAAGAGAAAGTAAGATATGTTCAGGGATTACAAAATTGTCGATTATTAGAAATCGGTTTTTGGCTTACTTTACACAAAAGTATAATATTTTAAGCATTGGTAGGTAATGATATAGGTTTTTAAAAAGACAAAAAAGAGCTGTTACTAATTCTGAGTTAGCGAAGAATGGCTCGCCTTGTAGGAAGGTAGGGCAAATTTGCGCAAAAGGCGGATGGCTTACATTTGGCTTCAATAAGGAATAGTGTTACTCCTTAATACAAGACAGGAATAGAGATTGACTAAATTCCACAATTCAGCAAACCCCGTTGACAACTTCCTTATGTATACTGCTAATGGGGTAAAATAGTGATTTCTCTCCTTTGACTTTCAGGACCCTTGCTAGGCTAAAGCTCGCTCACGGGGTTCCGAAAGCTGGGAATCTGAGACAAATGGCTTTCTAAACTCCGTGAAAGTGCTTTGTGTAGGGCCAGGGTTTGGAAAGCCTTGCCTAAGACCATAATCACTTTTCATCCCACGCTGAGTATAGTTTCATTGACTATTCATTTTTTCTGAATAAGCGTAATAACTCCTCTGCGGCTTGAAATGGAGAACGCTCCCCTTTTGTTATTGACAATTCCATTTCAATCAATGCCCTCTGAATTGCTTCATTTTGGAAGAAGGCCGAATGTAGGCCGTTTTCGATAGCTTCGTACATCCAGTATTTGTTTTGATCTGCACGTTTGGATTTGAGTAAAGAATCTTCTTTCCGATACCGATCCAAGGTTTTACGAATCTCCGGTATGCCCTTTCCATAGAGGGCAGAGCAAGTGGTAACTTTGGGTTCCCAGCCGTTCTTTTTTATAGGGAATAAACGAAGGGCTGTTTGGTAATCCTTCTTTGAGTCAAGGGCTAATTGAGTTCTATCTCCATCTGCTTTATTGATAATCAGGAGATCAGCCATTTCTACAATCCCTCTTTTAATACCTTGCAAGTCATCACCCGCTCCGGGTAATAGCAATAAGAGGAAAAAGTCAGTCATATAATATACACTGGTTTCAGACTGCCCGACTCCAACTGTTTCTACTAAGATTCGATCATAACCCGCTGCTTCACAAAGTTCTATGGTCTCTCTAGTATTTCTAGCGACCCCACCCAATGTGCCAGCAGAGGGAGACGGCCGGATGAAGGCATTGGTATTAGTAGATAGCTCCGTCATTCTTGTTTTGTCTCCTAATATAGAGCCCTTTGTAATATTACTACTTGGATCTATGGATAAGACCGCCACTTTATGACTTTGCTCAATAAAATGCATACCCAAGGCTTCAACAAATGTACTTTTTCCAACTCCGGGCGATCCTGTGATTCCAATTCTAAAAGTTTCCTTTTTCTCTTTTCGTAATAATGCTAAAATCTCCTGAGCCATTGCAACTCGCTCTGGCCGATTACTTTCAACCATAGTAATGGCTTGCGCCAGAATCATGCGGTCACCGGCTAGAAGTCCTGCTGCATATTCTGCTACAGTCAGCTGAGGCCTTTTATGACGTTGGAAACTTTGTTTGAGATTTGGGTTGATCTCTTTGCCGGAAGAAGATTTCTTTTTGTTTTTCAATAGATGGACGTTTCTGAGTTCGGAATGGCGGCGATTCGCCTATAGTACGTTTTTTAGACAAAAGAGTCGCGAAAGGGCACAAAAGTCTATGTTTAAGGCATTTTAACAGATGTTAAAGTTCGTTTTCACCATTCTCTCTTTTCCTTAACATTTAACTTAAACAACTGGTTATCAGAACTTTATTTGTTAACGTAAATCGAGAACCCCTGTTAAAAAGCGCTTGAAAAGTTAAAGGGAGTTAAGATGGGCAAGTTACGGGAAAAGGGACGTAATTGGGCTGGTTTTATGGGATTTTTATTAGTAGTATTGTATTAACAACAATGAAATAATTTAGTGAATTCTTTTCATAATCAACTAAAACCCTACGCTATGAAAAAAGCAATCCTACTATTATCGACTCTGTTCTTTTTGAGTTGTAATGTGCAAAGAGCAAATAGAATGAATATAGCTAATACAGACAATTCTATTGAACCACTGATTCAATGCTATACGAATACAGCAACTGAAAGTCCGTGGAGTCCATTTCGGGTTCAAGATCGAAAAGTGGAATTTCGCTATGAAACGATTAAGAAAGATTCCCTCTTCGAATTAGTAACCATGATAACCACAGGTTTTAACGAGGGAGAACTTGATGGAGATCTTTACGTGGAGTTCAAAAATGGCTCAAACATTCTATTAAAAGCAATAGAAATGGAATCAAGAGATTATCTACAAAGCGTCAATTATCAATCAACCACCCCTATTATGGTGACGAAGACTATTAATGATCCTGGTGGGACGGATATCGTAATCCAGGCAGATGGAACTCAGAAACAAGTCACCAGAGCTGCTTCTACAAAAACAGTTCATGTT
>CAZDTI010000430.1:0-7397 GCA_964508085.1 uncultured Saprospiraceae bacterium
TTAAAATCAGCTTTATTCAAATACCCTACTTTATTTCCACAAGCAGAAATCCAGGATCTTTTTTTATTGACCATCAATTATTGCATCAAGCAACTCAACGAAGGGAATAAGCATTTCGAAAAGGAAATACTCGATTTGTACAAGGAAGGATTGGCACAAAAACATTTTATGCCGAATGGAATCCTCTCCCGATTCACCTATCAGAATGTCACCACAATGGGACTCATTCAGGAAGACTATGACTGGGTCGAACAGTTCAATATTGGATACAAACAATTCCTTGAAAAACAGTATCAAGAATCTTCCTTTTCTTTTAATATGGCCCGTTTGGAATACGCTCGAAAAAATTACGAACAGGTTCTGGGCTTGTTGCAAAAAGCAAACTACAAAGATGTCCTCCTAAACTTGGGTGCCAAAACCATTGCCTTGAAAACGTATTATGAACTCGGTGAAATAGACTTACTGGAATCACATATGGATGCTATGAAGAATTTTATCCGTAGAAAAAAGATCATTACATATCATCGAGAGAATTATTTGAATCTAATTCAGTTTGTAAAGCAATTGTTGGAATCAACTATTTATGATAAATCGGCTAAATTGAAATTGGAAGAGGAGGTAAGGGCAATTAAGTCGGTGGCAGAGCGGGAATGGTTATTGCGTCAAATCATATGAAATCATCAAAAAAGATAGGATTACAGTCAATTCTCATTCAAACAAATCCTAACCTATTCTGTAACAAAATAAACCTAATTTCAGTTTGAACAATTAAAGATACCCCCTTCTTTACAATATCTTGAGTAATTCACTAGTACCTATTCTTTCCCTCCGGCAATGAACTAGATTGAGAAAATAAACGAAAGTATTTTTATTAGCCTATTACAATATTCCTATGTTGACAAGATACAATCCTTTGCTGTTGTTCCTTTTTCTTTTCTTAAGCACTTCAATAGTTACCGGACAGAATAAGCTGCTAGATAGCCTTATCAACCTCTATCCTCAGATCGAGGATGAACGGAAGCAAGTAGATATAATCAATAAAATTGGCTATCGCTTTTATATGGTTGATATAGAGAAAACATTAGAATACGGGCAAAAAGGATTAGACCTATCGGAAAAAATCGATTATCCAATGGGTAAAGGAATGGCACTTAATGTCCTCTCTATTTATCATGACGTAAATGGAGATATTGAAAAATCCCTGGCCCTAGATAAACAAGTTCTAGAAATTGGAGAATCTATCAAAGATGATTTTTTGATATCTGTTGCTTGCACCAATATGGCTAATAAATACGATACCAAAGGGGAACCTCAAAAAGCAATCAGTCTGTACCAAAGAGCTATAGATATTTCGGAAAGAACCGAGGATGTTAGTGGTCAAATTTTAGGTTTTGCAAATTTAGGACTACTCTATCGTAGACTTAATGAAGTGGAGAATACTAATTTATATTTTCAAAAAGCAAAAAAGATTCTAGATCAATATCCCGAAAAAGCGATGTACTGTTGGTTTTATAGCATTCTTGGTGATTGGCATTTTAAAAACAAGGATAACGATAAAGCGGAGCAATCTTATAACAGAGCGCTTACAGAGTCAACAAAAAGAAATGACAAGCGCGCTATAGCTAATTTGAACCTCTCTTTAAGCAAGTTATACTTAGCCACAAACTTAACAGAACGCGCAGAACAATCCTTAAGGATAGCAATCGAAACTACTAAGTTAATTGGAGACAAATCATTAACGCTAACAGCAGAGATCGGCTTGTTGGAGCACTATCTTGAAACGGAGCAATTAGGAAAGGCCAATACCCTTGGGAATAATCTATTAGCAATTGCTCAGGAACATAAGTTTACGGCTTTCGAAATGCAGATATATCGCTCTCTTGTCCAAATTCATGTAAAAAAGGAAAATTACAAAAAGGGATATGAATTGAACCAAGATTATCTTAGATTAAAAGATAGCCTATTCTCTGAAGAAAAGAAGATTGAGGTTGCTGAAATTGAAGAAAAATATCAATCTAAAATAAGAGAAAAAGAAAATGTATTATTACGTGCAGAACAAGCGGAACAAAGAAACCTATTAGCGAGTCAAAGAAAATTAGGACTAGCCCTTATCGCGATTATATTTTTGTTAAGTATTATTGGGCTGCTAATCTACCTCGCATATAAAGCTCAAAAAAGCAGTAAAGAAGAACTAGAACAAAAAGTAATTGACAGAACAAAAGAGCTTAGCCAAAGCAATAAAGAATTGGAAAAGTCAAACGAAGAATTAGAACGTTTTGCCTTCATCGCATCCCATGATTTGAAGGAACCTTTGCGAAGTATAAGTGGATTCACCCAATTATTGCAACGAAAATTACCTACTAATTCTAGCCCTTCCATTAATGAATGTATCTCCTATATCACAAAGGGAACTAAGCAAATGCATACACTAATTGAAGGGGTACTTGATTATTCTAGAGTCACTCAAAAAAGCGACGAAATGGTTGTAGTTGAACTTAACACGGTGATTAACGAAATTAAAGAATCATTGGCCACAACAATAGATGAAAAGCAAGCAATCATAATCGTCAATAATGACTTATCAAGAAAGAAATTAAATGCTACTAAGATTTATTTTCTGTTTAAAAATTTGATGGAGAATGCAATCAAGTTTAATCAATCGGAAATTCCAGAAGTTCAAATTGGTTGTAATGAGGTAGAAGGACAATTGATCTACTATGTATCTGACAATGGCATTGGTATTGATCAAGACTATAGGGACGTCATTTTTGAAATGTTTAAACGATTACACAACAGGGCCGATTATGAGGGGTCCGGACTTGGCTTATCTGTCTGCAAAAAAATAGTTGAAGAACTTGGCGGTAGAATATGGATAGACAGTCAAAAGGAAAATGGAACAACCTTCTATTTTACTTTGGAGCCTTCTGAATTGAAGGGAAATGAAAGCTCGACGCACTATCAGAATAGTGATGCTGCTTTAGTCTTTTGAATTTAAAATCTTCGTTTCCTCAAATTCTTTGGAAACCACTAGGTGGCTACCGTCATTCATACATTTTGAGGTTGATTCTTTTTCTTATTTTAAAATCATTGGCTATCTCAAAATTAATTTTTTCGTCTCTTCAAATTCCTTGGAAATCATCTGAATCATGTAGCTTCCTTTATATAGTCCAGACAAATCTAAGCTCCTAAGATGGGTGCCTTTAACATCATTGAATTTTTCCTCCATTAAAAATTTCCCACTGATGTCATAGATTCTAATAACAACTCCACTATTATTATTTAAAGAATAATTTAACAGGATTGTACCGGAGGAAGGATTAGGAAATACTGTACAAACGACTTCCCCTCCATTACTATCTTTCTTAACCAACCCGCCTAACCTAGCTATTCCATTTGGAATATCACCTCCGAAAAAACTTCCGGCTGCATAAAGTTGTTTGTTTAATATTCCAAAGGAGTATATTGCGCCGTTCCATTCGTTTTCAATTTCAAGAATAGATTTTCCATTGTATAAAACAGTTCGACTATTACGACCTTTCGCTAAAACTAAAAAATCTCCGAAAGTTGTCGTTGCGGTGATTCTCGAAGAAAATAAATCTAAATCTTCTTGTTCAAATCCAACAACTCCTTCCCAAAAAGACCCATTCCATTTATGTAAAAGATATCCTGTACCATTCTCACTAGCACTAGAAGCTCCACCTCCTAGGTAAAGTTCTCCTTGGAAAACTTCTAAACTATGGGAGTTCCAAGTTTCAAAAGCCCTATTTAATAACCCTCCATTAAGGTTATCCCAATTTGAATTATTCCACTTTGCGATATTATTATAAACCTCTCCGTTGATGCTATCGATTCCTCCCCAAATAATTAGTTCATTTTCGAACACAACGATTTCTCTGATCTCTCTAAAAGGAGCAACAGAAGAATCATTTTCAAGAATTGGCGACCAGGTTGAACCATCCCATTTTGCAATATTCTTAACTTCTGTTCCACCTATTTTATTGAAACGACCTATAACATATAATTCATCTTCGTATTCTATTGCATCAGCAATGTACTCACCATCAAGCTCTCCTTCTATATCTATGGGATTTATTTCAGAGCCAGGAACAGCCATCCAACTATTCTCCTGTTCGTTATATTTTACCATTCTGATCAATTCAGTTAGGCTTGATGGATAACTAGCAAATCCATACAATTCACCTTGATAGACACTAAAAGCTCTGATCGAAGAAAAACCATCCGAAGATCTATATGGAATCCAATTAGCGTCATTCCAATAGGCGATTCCTGAAGTAAGCTTGCTGTCTATAAATCGAAAAGGCCCTCCGGCAAAAAGTTTATTATTGAACTCAATTAGCTTAAAAACAGAGCTATTCCCAACCCCAGCCCCTTCTTTTATAGGTTGCCAGTTTTGAGCAGAACATTGAAAAGATATAATACAGCATAAGAGAAGTAGTTTAGTTTCCATATGTTGGTGCTTTTAGTCTTTCATAATTTATAACAAATGAAATACAGTACAAAAAACATAAATACGTTTAACGAAAATAGTCATTTCATTGCCCTAATCCAAAATCAATATTTTCGTCTCCTTAAATTCTTTGGAAGTCACCTGAACCATATAGCTCCCATTAGCAAAGTGTGATACATCCAAACTCCGAACATGTTCACCTTCGACATCATTATATTTTTCAGCTAGTACAAGTTTACCAGTGACATCATATATTCTTAGTACAACGCCACTTTTATTTTCTAGATGGTAGCTCAGCATAAAAGTACCAGAAGAAGGGTTAGGAAATATTTTACAAACGACTGCTACTTCGCTACTATCTCTTTTCGATAGGCTATTTAACCTAATTACTCCTTCGGCTAAACTTCCACCGGCATAAAGTTGATTATTTAATATTTCGAAAGATTTTATTGCAGGAGTTTCAATAAAGAAAACAGAAGTACTCAATTCTTCTTCAATTGTTCGAATTCCATTTTCATTGTACAACAAAGTTTGGCCACCAAAACCTTTAGCTATAACTAAGAACTCTCCAAAGGTTTTCAGTGCGGTAACTCTTGCCGAGAAATAATCCGACAGATCATGTTCCAATCCAGTAACCCCGGACCAAGAATCGCCATTCCACCTATGTAATATGTATCCTTCATCATTTGAATTAATTTTAGCCCCCTCTCCA
Organism: uncultured Saprospiraceae bacterium; assembly: GCA_964508085.1. Taxonomy (GTDB): domain Bacteria; phylum Bacteroidota; class Bacteroidia; order Chitinophagales; family Saprospiraceae; genus CALGLS01. The sequence continues at coordinate 5,181 of CAZDTI010000430.1, forward strand.
CCGACATAAAGCGCTCCATGAAAAACGGCTAAATCATAAATTTGAAAATCATCATTAACATCTTCCAATAATCCACCATCAAGATTGTCCCAATTCTGATTATTCCATCTTGCTATGTTATTATAAATTGCTCCATTAGTACCTTCAATTTCTCCACAAACGAATAGCTCATCTTTGTATACAATCATTTTTGTAAGCTTGCCACACAGAAAGGGTGGAAGACGATTTTCTAAAAGTGGCGACCAAACAGAACCATTCCATTTTGCTATATTCTTAATTGGCTGTCCACCTATTTCATCGAATTCACCTATAACATATAATTCGTTTTCATATTCTACAGCATCCGTAATAATTCCACTAACAAAAGATCCTTCGCCTCCAGTTCTCTTTATATCAGAATTAGGAATACTATACCAGATGCTCTCCTCTTCATCGTATTTTATCAAGCTTAAATAGGTAATATACATTGAATCTGTTGCTATAAAATAGTAACCAATTCCATACAACTCTCCTTGATAGCTACTAAATACGGAGATCGAATTAAGACCATCTAATGGTCTAAAAGGAATCCAATTGGCATCATTCCAACAGGCAGCTCCAGGAGTAAATAGATTGTTAATAGTAAAAAAACTTCCACCGACAAAAAGCTTATTATTAAATTCATACAATTCTTTAACTCTATTACTCCCAAAACCAGTTTCCTCTCCTACTGGCTGCCAGTTTTGAGCGGAACATTGAATGGAGATGATGGAAAACAGTATAAGTATTTTAGCTTTCATATTTTGTGGTTTTAAGTTTTCATTATCATTGGCCAAAGAACTACAGAAAAAAGAGTTAGACGTGATTGTCGAATCTGTATTTAGCAAAGCTATTCCAAAATCAATATTTTCGTCTCTTCAAATTCTTTGGAGATCATCTTAACCATATAGCTCCCCTTAGCAAAGTTTGACACATCCAAACTCCTAACGTGATCCCCTTCTACATCATTGAAAGTTTCATTAAACAAAAGTTTACCAACCAAGTCGTAGATTCTGATTACGAGCCCACTGTTGTTTTCTAAATGATAACTCAAGGTCAAGGCGCCGGACGAAGGATTTGGAAATAATGCACAGGCCATTTTTACACTACTACTATCGCTATTGACAAGGCTTCCTAATCTAAACACCCTGTTTAAGAAACTTCCTCCACGGAAAAATCCAGTCGCGTAAAGTTGATTATTGAATGTCTCAAACGAAAGTATTGCATCCTGTAAATCCTCTTCAATTTTTTGAGCGGAAGTGCCATTGTATAGGATCGTTTCACCGCTCTTCTCCCTGCCAACAACTAAAAAATCTCCAAATATTTCTAATGCGGTGACTGCAAAAAAGGTTTCGGATGATACTTGTTGTTCAAAGCCAGCAACGCCTTCCCAAAAGGTCCCGTTCCATTTATGTAACAAATATCCTATATCGTTTTCCTTCACCTTAGAACCCGGTCCACCCATATAAAGCGCTCCTTGAAAAACTTCTAATTCATAACTGTTCCAACCTCCAGCAGAATTATATAACAATCCACCATCAAGATTATCCCAATTCTCGTTATTCCATTTTGCGATACTATTGTAAACTCCTCCGCTATTGTTATGCATTATGCCACAAACAATTAATTCATCATTGTACATAACCATATCTGTCAAATACTCAAATTTAAAGGGAGCTGCTTGAGAATCATTTTCCAAAAGTGCCGACCAGGTTGAACCGTTCCATTTAGCAATATTCTTAATTGGCCTTCCATCAATTTCATCAAAATCACCTACAACATATAATTCATTTTTGTACGCCAGTGCTTTAAAGATATATCCCGATTTAAGGTCTCCATCTCCGTTGATTACTTTCACTTCAGAGTTTGGCACCTCAACCCAATTGTTTTCTTCTTCATCGTATTCTACCAAATTTGAAGCTTCCTCTGAATTTGAGAAATAGTTATTGAATCCATACAATTTGCCTTCATAGGTACTAAAAGCATTAAGATAAAAAGGCTCACTTAAGGTCCCATTCGGAATCCAACTTGTACCATCCCAAAAAGCAACTCCAGAGGTAGCCTTACCGTCCACAGAGCTAAAATATCCTCCGGCAAAAAGCTTATTATTAAATTCGAATAATTCACTAGCTGGACTTCCTCCAAAGCCAACCCCATCTCCTAGTGGATGCCAGTTTTGAGCGGAACATTGAAAGGAAA
>CAZDTI010000431.1:0-7394 GCA_964508085.1 uncultured Saprospiraceae bacterium
TAGATGGATAAATATCTTTTAAATTTTCGTCCCCTTTACGAAAGTGGGAACCCTTATCCGCCCTCATCCACTATTATCTACCCTTCCAATTAAAATTTTCCTCTCAACCACTTCATTAATCGGTATACTCTTGGGCCTTCTTTCCATATTCTAAAGTAAGGTACTGCTTTTGCGCCAAAACTACGACGAACTTTTTCAATTCCCGGCATCATGCTTCCTTGAAAATCAAAACGATTGAGCCCCAATACATTTTTGGTATATTGAATCGCTTCCCAAATCAAGAAAATACCTGCGCCGCTGCTGCGCAAATCAGGATCATCTCCTGCGAATAAATAGTAGGCCGTTTTTTGGTCCCAAATCAAATAGGCTACGGAATGAATACGCCCCTCCTCGTCTACTGCGAAAAACATTTTCCTCGAATCATTAGCTACTAGAACCTTGTCTATCTTTTCTATAAAAGAAAACGGAATGACAAAGTCTTTTCCTTGTCGAGCAAAAGTAAGTTGTTGCAGTTTATAAAAGTCTTTCAACGACAAGTCTGTTTTTATTTCCACTAATTTCTTTGCCCTCTTTATTTTATTATTCCGGTAGGTGCTTTTAATGTTTCCATATATTTTATCTAAATCAGAAAGGTCTTCGAACAAATAGGAGTACATCGTGCTTTGCTTAAATCCTTTCCAGTAAAAGGGTAACCAATCGGTGACTTCGTAATGGAAGTTTTGCTCGAATTCATCTACAGGAGGAAGTTGTTCGATCAACTCTTTTGTGATGCGTTTGGATTGTTTTTGAAAATCTCTCGCAATATATGGGCCCATCATTTTTGCCAATACTGGCATTAAGATAATTTGATAGGGGCCTCGTTTTTTGAAGTGGTATGGAAAAGCAGCAACGACTTCTTCATTTCGTTCTACCAGTGCTACCTTCCAATGAGCTTCTCCACAGATGGCATCGAGGTACCAGGACTGGACAAAAACGGGCAGCGATTCTTGGGTGCAGAAGGAGTGGTATTTTTGTTTGGAAGTCAATTTTTTTTATTCATCTTTTGAGTGTTAATTATCTTATCCATCTGTCTCCCCTGATGTGAATTCCGCACGCAGAGGCTTGTACTGAGCTTGTCGAATGTAGCGCAGAGGCCGCAGAGCGAGATGCGGGAAGATGCGTTTCCTTTTTAGAGTGATTGCTCACACAGAGGCCACGGAGAACACAGAGTGGACGCGAGTTTTGCGTAATTAACGTTCGCTCCGTGTTCTCCGTGGCCTCTGTGTGATTTAAAATGCGTTCTGACACGTTAGCTCATCGCTACATTTGACAAGCTCAGTACATGTCTCTGCGGCCTCTGTGTGAGGAAAATTTACGATCGGCCACGCCCGCCTTCTCTCCCAAAACAGTACCTTTGCCGCTCATGCTCGATCAAATCAAAATAGCCTTTACGCGCTACGCTGCAAAATTAGCATTCTGCATCGGAACTCAAAGTTATAGTTACGAAGAATGGCTGAGCTATGTTTGCGGTATTCGAGAAATGCTACAAGCGGAACGACCTCCTAGTCATTTTATTGGATTGGCCGCCTATGATGATATCGAGACCTATGCTGCTATTCTGGCACTTTGGGCAGAGGGCTACGCCTTTGTTCCCCTAAGTCCACAGAACCCAGCGGAGCGAAATGCTTCGGTTATGACTCAGATAGAGAGCTCCTTCATTTTGAGTAGTCGTCCGGCAAATAAGGAGCTTATTGCTGATGAAAAGATCCATTGGTTATCAACGAAGGATTTAAAAGCGAAGGGAGAAGCGCCCAATTTTTCCAATTTAGAAAATGATCAAATCCTTTGCATGCTCTTCACTTCGGGGAGCACGGGCGTTCCAAAAGGTGTTCCAATGACAGTGCTCAACATTAATACTACATTGGCTGCCTTTTTTGAAGAAGGCTATAACTTGAGTGCTAATGATCGCTTTTTACAAATGTTTGAGTTGACTTTTGACATGTCTATGATTTCTTACTTGCCTGCTTGGTGTATTGGTGCTTCGGTACATACGGTTGGTTCTGATGGGATGAAGTATCTAAACGCATTTAAAGTCATGCAGGAACAAGACATTAGTTTTGTAACAACGGTGCCTTCCACTTTGCAATTATTGCGGCCTTATTTTTCTCAAATCAATTTACCGACGGTTCGCTACAGTCTTCAAGGTGGAGAACCTTTCTATGCAGATTTGGCGGAAGCCTGGATGAACTGCGTTCCTAATGCAACGGTTATCAACCTATCAGGACCCTGTGAAACGACGATGGCTTGTATGAGCTATTCATTAGATCGTAATTTTTCTAACAATAAAACACACAACAATATCTTAGCATTTGGGAAACCATGGAAACGAACTACGGTTTTATTATTAGATAAAAAAGGAGACGATTGTAAAACTGGAGAAGAAGGAGAATTGTGTTTTGCTGGAGATCACGTTATGAATGGCTATTGGAAAATGCCAGAGAAAAATGCGACTGTTTTTTTTGACCGAGTAGTTGATGGAAAACTAAAACGTTTTTATAAAACAGGGGATATGGCTTTTCGAGATAAGGATGGTATTTATTACTCAACTGGTAGAAAAGATATTCAATATAAAATACAAGGTTATAAAGTGGAGCTGGGAGATATAGAGCAACATGCACAGCGTTTTTTAAAAAACGGAAATGCTATTGCACATGTAAATCGAAATGGAAAAGGATTGTTAGACATCCACCTTTTTATCGACCAACAAGAAATAGACAAAGCGGCTTTAGGCAAATATCTAGAAGCAAAGTTGCCAACGTATATGCAAGCTCGGAGTATTCGCTCGTTGAATAAACTTCCTTTGACGATTAGCGGAAAGCTGGATCGAAAACGCATTGCAACGATTTTTGAGGGTGATGATTTTAATTTTATCACTAAAGAAGAAATAGCGGATCGCATCAAGGATAATACATTTTCAGTATACCAAAGTGTGGCGAAAATTGCTGGGGCAGAAGTATGGGAAAATGGAAATTTAAAAGCTGTAGACCTTAGTCCTTCCTCTTGGCCAAAGACTGCTTTTGGAGATCCGAAAGTTGATGAACTCGAATTATTGGCAGAAGCTATGCTGGATAAAAGCATTCCTTCACATATAATTTTGCAACGCCCTACTCATCCGGAAGTGCATTATCATAAACTGAGTATTCTTGGTTTTAAACATCTAACGAGCTGGCCAGGTATGGCGATTAATTTGCATCTGCAGGCATTTGAAAAAACGGCAAAACAGTCCATTTTAATTAAAACGGAAACAGACTTATTACAGTGGTTTGAGATTGTGAGCAGCGTGTTTTTTTCTAAGGGACAATGGGTATACGAACATGTAAAGCAACTTTGGAATTCCAATGACTTTCTATTTTATGGTCTTTCGGAAGGTGGAGAAATGGTCGCCACGGCTCTGGGTTTTAAAAAGGAGGAAGGACTTGGCATTTATCTGGTGGGGGTGGCGGAAGCTCACCGACGAAAGGGGTATGCGAGTATTTTGATGCGAGCGATGTTGGCGGAGGCGAGAGCGGATGGTTGTCATGCGGCTTATCTTCAGGCGACGAAGATGGGGCGGGGGATGTATGAAAAGTTGGGTTTTGGGGTGTTTTCTGATTTTGATATTTTTGGGTTGGATGTTGATTGATAAAGGTGTGGGTAATTGAAATGAATCTTTTAAGCAAGAAAGTAGATTTCTCGATTCCGCTTTGCTCCACTCGAAATACAAAAGGGAACTTAGCCCTCCTGATCCTTCGATTCGCTGCGCTCACTCAGGATGACAGGAGAAGTGCGTTTTGGCTTAGGATTCAGTGACCATAAGGATAAGCACAACGGCATTTCTGTTTTTTATTTCTTCGGCATGACAAGAGGCGGATGTCTATTCGGAATTGTGAAGTGAAAAGGCTAAATTTGCTTTCTTCCTAGAACTCAAACGCATATGAATAAAGAAAGCATTTTAACGGAGCTACAAACAGTCTTCCGGGATCATTTCAAAAACGATCAGCTACTCCTCTCCCCTTCTACCAGCCAAGGTGATATTCCACACTGGGACTCTCTCAATCATGCGGTGCTTATTGATAAAATTGAAACGCAATATGCTATTAAATTTGACTTGATGGATATGATCAGTATGCAAAACATTGGGGACATCTGCGATAAAATTATTTCTAAGCAAAACAGCTAATGGACATACGTATTATTACTGTTGGAAACTTGAAATCTTTTGTGGAAGGAGCGGACTTTTTGCAGCTTTCGGATATTCCAATTACGCCTCTTCGGGCAATTTCTCAGTTTCAAAATCCGAATAGTGCGGCTGATGACCCTGCTTTGGTTGTGGCCTATGATGAAGATGGACAGCTACTCGCCTACTTTGGTTGCCTTCCTGATTCTTTGCGACAAAGCGAGGGGGAAAAAGTTTGCTGGAGTTCCTGTTGGTGGGTACATCCGACTAAGGGGCAGGCCGCAGGGATGCCCGTTTTTTATAAGGCACTCCAACTATGGAATGCTAAAATGTTGTTTGATGCTTTACCAGAAAGATCAGAAGCCGTCTTGAAGAAAATGGGGTATTTCTCTTTTCATAAAATTGGAGGTGTTCATGCTTTTTTGCGTTTTAAACTTCATAAAATCATTCCTAGTCGTATTTCTTTTCTTGCACCATTTAAAAATATTTTTTATGTGGCGGATACTTTGTTGAATAGTCCATTGCAAATCAAATTAAAGCTTCAGAAACGAAAAAATAAGCTAACCAGCAACATAGATGTAGAGCGAATTTTCGAAATAGATAACGAGGCAGAATCTTTCCTACTCCCTTTATCAAAAAATGAAATCTTAGGCAGAAATAGTCAAACCTTTAACTGGATCATCCAACAGCCTTGGCTTTCCAATAACAAATCATTTACAAAAAGTTATTTCTTCTCCAGTTACGCTAACCATTTTGAAAACATTCTGCTAAAGATTAACAAGGAAAAAAAAATGATTGGCTTTCTCTGGATTACTTTACGAGATGGAACAGCGAAATTACCTTTCTCCTACATTAGTCCTGGACAGGAAGATATTGCCGCGAAGGTTTTAATCAATCAACTCATTGAAAACCCAGTTGACACTTTTATTTGTTTTCAACAAAATTTGCTCCCTGCATTGGCCAAAGCCAAAAGTCCTTTCCTCCATCAAAAAGAAGTGTCCAAAACTTTCGCCTGGACGAAAACTTTGGACACTTACTTTACGGAGCCTTTTTATATTCAGGACGGGGATGGGGATACTTGTTTTACGTAGTGTTATATAATTCAGCCTGCGTTACCTCCCAGCCTCCTAAAGGAGGAGCTCCTGCCCGCAAATTTCAGAATGACAGAATTTATCTTAGAAACTAACTCCCCCAACCATTCGTCATTAAGTAATCAATAATTTTTGCACCTCGGTGTTTCCAGATTGGGTGCTCGATTTTAGAGAGTTCCTCTGCCAATTCTAATGACTTAAACTGTGGTGAAATATTATCTTCCTTTGATTTTTCCAACAGATCATAAATAGACGGATATACTTCTTTGAGCTTTACATCAATTTCGCTGGCAAGGTAGCCATATTGCTCATCTGCGCAGTTGACAATCCCCATTCGATTGATAACGAAATCGGGCACGTAAAGAATTCCTCTCTCCTGCAAAACCTTTGCGTGGACGACGGCGTCACGCAACTGATTATTAGCGGCACCTGCTATCAATTTCACTTTTAACTTTGGAATAGTATTGTCGTTTACGGTGGCTCCTATAGCGTTTGGAGAGAAAACATCCGCTTCTATTTCGTAGAGATCCGCTCCATTCTCTATGACCGTTACTTGATCTTTAGGAAAGGCATTTCTAATCTGTTCTCGCTTTGGTGCCCAGTTGTCGAAAACAGTGACTTTGCCGCCTGCGTTTACGACTTGCTCCAACACATGATAACCAACATTGCCCGCTCCTTCGATGAGAACATGGACGCCTCGGAGATCAACCTTAGATTGATCGTTTACGCCTTGAAGGAAGTGAACACCGGCTAAGAGCCCTTGGAAAACGCCTTTAGCTGTAGCGGTACTTGGGTTAGAAGAGCCTCCAATCTCTTTAGGAATACAGGTACAGAATCGATTATTGGTGTGGATCAATCGCATGTCTTCTGGCGTGGTGTTCATGTCTTCTGCACAAACGTATAATCCGTTTAGGCTGGCGATGAAACGGCCAAAATTCGTGAATATTTTTGTTCTGATTTCTACAGGAATAAGCTTTGGCTCTGTAGCCGGATGAATGACAGATTTTCCACCGCCCCACCAAATTTGAGCAAAAGAATTCTTTTCTGTCATTCCCTTTGACAAACGCATAGCGTCGGTAAATATCCTGTTGACGGTTTCGTAACGCTTTAGTCTCGTACCTCCTTGACCTGCGCCTCTGATTGTTCGATGAGCAGCAACTACAAATAGGGAATCGGTTTCTGCATCAGCTTCAAAAAAAATACCCTCGTGACCGTTATAGTCTGGAGAACTTTTGATGAATTCAGTGAAAGAATTGAGTAGTGGATTAGAGGTTTTGACGAGTCCGTCTTTGTAAACAATGTAGCCTCTTTTGATTTTATTTTCTTTGAGCCAGCTTACAAATTGGTCGGTATTAAGACTTTTAAAGTCTACTTGCTGAGTAGTAATATTCATCTTATGGTTTGGTATTAAATGGTTATATTATATGATCAAGTTGGACCTTGATTACCATGCAAGATATGGAGAATTGAGGATTTTTAGAAAGCTATTTTTAATCTTTGTATTCGATTTTACAGTTCTACACTATTTTTGTTTTACTCAATACTTAGCCTTTTTTTCTTCCTTCTAAAATGCCCTCAATATCCTCCAACCGAAATCCCTTTGCTTTCAACAAAATCAAAAAGTGATACATCAAATCCGCCGCTTCATTTTTGAATAACTCATCATCGTTCCCTAAGGCTTCTATCACCAATTCAACTGCTTCTTCTCCGACCTTTTGAGCAACTTTATTCATCCCTTTATTGTACAATTTATTGGTGTAAGAATTTTCGTTATTCTCATCAATTCGCTCACCAATCGTTTTCTCCAGTTCGTAAATAAAACCTTTTGCGGTTTCTTCTTTAAAACAGGAAGTGTGCCCTGTGTGGCAGGTCGCACCTAGGGGTTTGGCTTTGATTAAGATCGTATCATTATCACAATCTATCTGGATGTCTTTTACCAATAGATGGTTTCCGGATGTTTCTCCTTTCGTCCATAATCTTTCCTTGCTTCTACTGTAGAATGTTACTTTCCTTTCTTTTTTGGTTTTTTCGAATGCTTCTGCATTCATATAACCCAGCATCAGCACTTGGAGTGTGTTGACGTTTTGGATGATTACGGGGACGAGGCC
>CAZDTI010000432.1:0-709 GCA_964508085.1 uncultured Saprospiraceae bacterium
GAAGTAGGAATGAATGCAGCTGACTTGACAGGATGTTATGATTTATCAAACCCAATTACAGTAACACGTGCAGGTCAGTGTGATGCGCAAGGTGGAGATGCAGATGAAGATGGTGTTTGTGCGGACGAAGATTGTGACGATAATGATCCTTCATTGCCAGCTATGCCAGGAACAGCTTGTGATGACGAAGATGAAACAACTGCAAATGATGTTTATCAAGCAGACGGATGTACTTGTGCAGGAGAAACTTTACCATCAATTACAGTTGGAGACATTACTGTAAATGAAGAAGACGGTACAATTGCTGTTCCTGTTTGTCTAGATTTTGTAAGTGATGTAGACGTAACAGTGGAGTATATTACAAATAGTGGAACAGCATTAGCTGCTCAGGATTTTGAATTCACAATTGGCGTATTAACAATCCCTGCTGGTGATTTATGTGCAGATATTGAAGTAGCAATTATTGACGATGCTACTCCAGAAGATACAGAAAAATTGACTATTGGTTTAGTAACTCCAACAAATGCAATTATTGCAGATGACGAAGGAACAGTTACTATCCTTGATACGGACGTAATTCCTGACCCAATTGTAACAATTGATGATGTGACTGTAAATGAAGAAGATGGAACAGCAACACTAACAGTATGTTTAGATGCAATCTCTTCTGATGATGCAACCGTTATTTTTGAGGCAGAAAATGGTTCAG
>CAZDTI010000432.1:809-7393 GCA_964508085.1 uncultured Saprospiraceae bacterium
ACGTAACAGTGAATGAAGAAGATGGAACAGCAACCTTAACCGTATGTTTGGATGCAATCTCTTCTGATGATGCAACCGTTATTTTTGAGGCAGAAAATGGTTCAGCTGATTTAACGGACTACGTAACAACGGCAGGAAGTTTGACAATCGCAGCGGGAGACTTGTGTGCAGAAATCACAATAGAAATTCTTGACGATGCTACTCCAGAACCAACTGAAGAATTTGTTGTAAATCTGACCCCAGTAGCCAATGTAGAGATTGGAGACGGACAAGGAAAGGTTACGATTTTAGATACTGATGTGATCATTACTCCAGATCCAATTGCAACAATTGATGACGTAACAGTGAATGAAGAAGATGGAACAGCAACCTTAACCGTATGTTTGGATGCGACTTCTACAGAAGAAGTAACCATTGCTTATGCAACAGCAGATGGTTCAGCTGATGCAACGGATTACACAGCGGCTTCTGGAACTATTACCATTCCAGCGGGAGACTTGTGTGCAGAGATTACAGTTGCGATTCTTGACGATTTGATCAATGAAGAAACAGAAGAATTGGTTGTAAACTTAACCAGTGCATCAAATGCAGTGATTGGCGACCCACAAGGTACCATCACAATCTTGGACAATGATGTAACTCCTGACTTGAAACTTTCGATTGATGATACAACAGTGGATGAAGAAGATGGAACAGCTACTTTAAAGGTATGCTTGGATCTTATTTCAGGGTCTGATGTGACAGTTGATTACAACACTGTTGACGACTCAGCTTTAGAAGCTGTAGATTATGTAGCGGCTGCTGGATCACTTACGATCCCTGCAGGTGAGTTATGTGTAGATGTTGTTATCACAATTGTTGATGATGCCACTCCAGAAGACACTGAAGTGTTAGAAGTAGTTTTAAGTAACGAAGACGGAGCAGTAGTTGCTGACGGAATCGGAACTATTACTATTTTGGATAGCGATGTAGTAGCGCCACTTCCTGCATTGAATATTAAGAATGTAACCGTGAATGAAGAAGATGGAACTGCTCTTGTAGATGTTTGTTTAGAAACACTTAGTGATGAAGTAGTAACCGTTGAATATGCAACTGCAGATGTTTCTGCGGAGGACGGATCAGATTATAGCGCTGTATCAGGAACAATAACGATCCCAGCTGGTGAACAGTGTGTGTCTGTTGAAGTTCCAGTATTAGATGATGACATTGAAGAAGATACAGAAATTCTTTATGTAAATCTTACAAATGCAACGAACGCAACTATCGCTGATCCACAAGGAACAGTAACGATTTTAGATACAGATGCTCCATTAACAGGTGGTTGTGACGATATTGTTATAGAAGAGAATAACGGAGTAATTACAACTTCTGGTTACAGTGACCCGATTGTTTTTGTAAAGATCTATGACAACAACTGGAACCTATTGTTTGATAGCGGAATGTTGATGAATAATGAGCCTCAGTCTTACACTTTACCTTCAGCTGGTGACTACTGGGTGTTTGTGAAGACTTATGGAATGAACTGGGCTCCGATTTGTGATGAGTATCAGATTATTAAAATAGAAGATGAACCGGACGGAATATGTACAGTTAGGACTGCGAGTAATTTAATACCGGTTTCAACTATTCAAGGAGGTGCTCCATATGGTGGATTTATCAATATTGCTGGGCAAGGAGCTTTCTATGATTTAGAAGATGGTACGCTGACAGAGAATACTGATGGAACTGCTCAATTTATTGGAACTTGGGTAAACAAGGGTGATTCTACATTACAGTTTGATATTGAACTTAATCTGACTGGAAGAACGAATGAGGCAGGTGTACGAGGTCCAAAGCTGTCAGAAGGCTTAACTCCTGATTACGATAAATTCTATTACTATAGTGACTTCACTGGTTCTTTGATTGGTAAAGGATTAGCAGAAGGTGCTGTAATCGATCTCTTCCCATACGGTTCAAGATTCCAGCTTGGAGTTGGGGCGAATGCAACAGGTGCGGAAGAATTATTTGGAGCGTCTGCTTGGTTAGACGGAACCGTTACAAGTCAACCAACTACTAGTTTGGTAATAGATCTTGTAGGAGGAAATGGAACTCAAATTGGAGACTTAAATGTAATCTTGAGTGGATCTGTAAATGATTGTATTGATTTTGAAAAGCGTGAAGTATGTACTGCAAGAACTGCTACCAACACTTCTCCTTGTACCACAATTATTAACGGAACTCCATATGGAGGGTTTTTGAATATCGTTGGTGAAAATGCGTTCTACAACGTTGAAGACGGTGAATTGACGGAATACGATAATGGAACAGCAATATTTGCTGCTAAATGGGTAAATCTGAGTGACCCATCTTTAAGGTTTGACATATTCGTTGAACTGTCTGGAAAGACAGGGACAGTTGATTTTGGCGGACCTAAGTTAGGAACTTGTGTTGCGGCAGATTATGATAAATTCTACTACTACAGCGATTTTGAAGGGTACCTTGTAGGAAATGGAAAGGCAAAAGGAGCGGTCATTGAGATTTTCCAATTTGGTTCTTCATTCCAGTTGGGAGACGGAGCAAATGCTACAAGTATTTCTGAGACATTCGGAGCAAGTGCTTGGATTGATGGAAATATCTTAAGCCAACCAGCAACTTCATTCGAAATCGAGTTGGTAGGAGGTAACGGAACTCAAATTGGTGATATCAATATTGATCTATCTGGTTCTGTTGAAGACTGTGCTGATTTTGATAATAGAGAGATATGCGTAAGACGTGAAGCGTCTAATATCACTCCTTGTGAAACTATTTTCGAAGGACAGCCATATGGTGGATTTATTAATATCGCAGGCGAGGGTGCATTCTACGATTTGTCAAATGCTGAATTAATTGAGTATACGGACGGAACAGCACTATTAACTGGTTTGTGGACCAACTTTAGTAATCCTGGATTGCGATTTGAACTGATCGTAGAACTAAGTGGTAAAACCGCTTCTATCGCAGGAGAAAGTCCTAAAGAGGCAACATGTTTATCACCTGACTACGATGCTTTTTACTACTATCCTGAATTGTCAGGTTACTTGGTTGGAGACGGTATTGCAAGAGGAGCTTTATTAGAGTTGAGTAGAGTTGGAGAATCATTCCAAATAGGTGTCGGCGCAAATGCAACTGGAGGAACAGAAGTATTAGGAGCAAGCGCATGGTTAAGTGTAGAAGTTTTACAGCAACCAACTGCTACTAATTTCAGCATTGCATTGATCGAAGATTCAGATGGGAAATCTGGTGACATCAATCTAAATCTCTCCGGATCAGTAGAAGACTGCCCGGCAGATGAAACAGTAGTAGTTACTCCTCCTACCAACTCTCCATGTGGTACTACAGTAACGACTGCACCAGGTTCTATTTCAATAGGAGGTTATAGCGAGCCAATCGCCATTATCCAAATATTTGATGCAAACTGGGCTTCAGTTTACAGCTGTATGGGTGACTGTGTTAACCCATTAACGGTTGATGGTTTGGCTGAAGGTGCTTACTACGTGAAAGTTAAATTGTATAACGAGAACTGGCAAGAAGCATGTACTGAATTGGCAGGATATTATGCGGTAAGTGGTACAAACTTAGTTGGTCAGGATGGTGACATGTTAGATTTCAATGCGGTGAAAGATGGTCGAGAAGTATTGGTTAACTGGACAGTGAACACGGCTTATAAAACAGACGTTTTCATCACAGAGCGTTCTGATGACGGACTTTACTTTACACCAGTTATGGATCTAAAGAATGAAAGAAATACCGAAGAGGCAACTTACTACAACGATAGAGATGAGTCTCCAAAGATGGGTAGAAACTTCTACCGATTGAAGCAAGTCTTTGTAGATGGTACTTACCGTTATTCTAAGATTAAGACAATTGACTTTGACTTGAACGTACTTGACTTTACAGTTTATCCAAACCCAACTACGGATATGATCTACATCAACTTAAGCGAATACAGCGGTCTTTCTGGAACAATCCAATTGACCAATGGCTTAGGAATAGCCTTACAGGAAGTTAACATGGATGCAATTCCAATGGAAGCTGTAGGCTTAGAAGTAGCTAAATACCCAGCAGGAATGTATAACATCAATGTAAAGTTGGGTGATAGAAAGCAATTAACGAAACGATTTGTGAAAGGTAGAAAGTAATAACAACCCTTTAATATAAATCATAAGAGTTATTTTACTTTGATGAATCGGGGCTGTCTCCTTAGGGAGGCAGCCCTTTTTATTATTTAATAATATAGACGGTTTATTACTTCATTATTAAGCGTGCGATACGTGCACTTGGGCTAGCCAGTATTTTTTGCTTACCTTGTGAGGCTTGAATTGAAATACTTTTTTAATGAGGTTAAGAAAAGTTATTTTCTATATCTGTGTCTAAGTGATTGATCCTGATTACTTCAACTATTTTTCGACCCGTACTTTACAAGTACGAATCCTGTCCGTTGCCAGTGAGGCGGCCTCGAAATGAGCTCCGTACTCAGAGCCAAACACTTAGCCTCGACTCTAGAAGATAACTCTAAACAACCTCAATACTTCGATGTAAAGATCAAAACGATTTACCATGAAAATTTACCAATGCTCTCTTCTTTGTTTAGCTACAATTCTCTTTTCCTGTAGCCAACCAAATGGGGACTCCACAAGTGACACCGAGGTATCAAAACCAATTCCACAAAATCAAAAAGCAGCGGAATACGCATTAGTTATCCATGGTGGAGCTGGTGCTATAAAGAAAAAAAATATGACACCGGAACTAGAAGTTAAAATCCGGGCTGCTCTAAAAGAAGCATTAGAAACAGGAGAATCGATTCTGAAGAATGGTGGATCGGCTTTGGATGCAGTAGAAAAAACAATCATGGTTTTAGAAAATGCCCCTTATTTTAACGCCGGTAAGGGAGCAGTTTTTACTCATGAAGCAAAGAATGAATTGGATGCTTCCATAATGGATGGCCGCAATCAGGATGCTGGGGCTGTTGGAGGTGTTTCTGTTGTAAAAAACCCCATACTGGCAGCGCGTGCAGTTATGGAAAAATCACCTCATGTTTTGCTGACTGGATCGGGTGCCAATACCTTTGCTAAGGAACAGGGGCTAGAACTTGTGGAACCTAATTACTTCTATACGGAAAGCCGATGGGAGTCCTTACAACGAGCATTGAAGAAAGAACAAAAAACAGGGGCTATTGATACTTCCAATCCCGATTTCAAATACGGAACAGTTGGTTGTGCTGCCTTGGATAAATCCGGAAATCTTGCTGCTGGTACATCCACCGGAGGAATGACCAATAAACGTTGGAATCGACTAGGAGATTCTCCTGTGATCGGAGCCGGAACTTATGCTAACAATGAAACCTGTGCCATCTCTTGCACTGGACATGGAGAGTTTTTTATTCGGTTTGCGGTGGCTTATGATGTCTCTGCAAGAATGGAATATAAAGGAACGCCTTTTAAAAAGGCTGCAGATTATGTGATCAATGGAAAATTGAAAAGCAGGGGAGCCAATGGAGGATTGATTGGTGTAGATAAATATGGAAATGTAGCTATGCCTTATAATACAGCGGGAATGTATCGTGGTTTTGTAAAGCCAGGAGAAAAAGAAGTATTGATCTGGGAGAATTAATTCCTCGACTTGCTGCGCTCGCTCGGAATGATAACGTTAACACTCTGTTTGTTATTCCGTGCGAGTGCAAATCGTGAGGATTTAAAAACCATTTTGTAGGTTATCAATTTTTCACGACCTTCAGTACTTTACTTTCTCGTTCTCCATTCTTCAACTGCACAAAGTAAACACCATTTGGATAGTCGTTTCCGAAATGTATACTTCCAGAATTACCTTCTACTTTTATTTGATTTATTATCTGACCTAATGTGTTTGTAATTTTAATGTTAGAAAAATTGCTTTGGCTTTTTAACTCATACTTCAAATGGAAGTCGGTAGCAGTGGGGTTTGGATATATATCTACCAAGATGTCATTGTCTAAATTATTGGTGCTAGATACAACATAACCTTCCGTAACATTCCAATTGTCAAAGGCCGCTTCAGTAACAAAAGGCGGTGCATCAGAAGAAACTTCAACAGAGAAAACCATCGTTGGGCTAAGCTCAATGAAATCAATAACATTAATGCTGATGTTTTCTGACCATTGCAGATTGTTGTTGTCTAACTGTGTCCCCGTTTCAAAAACGACTACTTCGTCAGTACCATTGTTAAGTCTAACAATAAGTGTACTATTGCCAGCATCACCAGAACCTCCTGATACATTAAGGAACCAATGATGAAAATTTATTAATGGTTCGATATAATTTGTCAAATCGAAAGCTGGAGAACTAATGGTGGTAGTCGCCCAAGTCAGGAGTGCAGAATCAGGTGCAATATTATTTGCAGTAAGATAGCAGAAGTTACCTGCATCATTGTCAACGTCCTGAGCTGGAACGGATTCGAAACCTAAAAGTGCATGTGGTTTTGGTGTTCCTCTTTCCCAACTTCCGATTGCATTATCCGGGAAAATATTAGCAGTCCAGCCAAGGTCGACTGCGAATATATCTTCCAATCCCTCTTCTAATGGAATGGTAACC
>CAZDTI010000433.1:0-7372 GCA_964508085.1 uncultured Saprospiraceae bacterium
GCTAAGGAAAAAGACCTAATGAAGGACTACTTTTTTTCCAACAATCCAACCATCAATAAAACCAAAGCCACCATCCAACAATTTAGAAAGGAACAAAATGCTACGAAAGATACGATTCCTGAAGTCATGGTGATGGAAGAAATGGAAACGCCCCGGCCAACTTACCTTCTGGAAAGAGGACAATACGATGCACATGGCGAACAGGTTTTCCCCGCGACCATTGAAGCGGTTTTACCCTTGCCAGAAGAGCTTCCTAAAAATAGATTAGGCTTGGCGCAATGGCTATTCCATGAGGATCATCCTTTGACTGCGCGGGTGGCTGTTAATCGTTTTTGGCTACAGTTTTTTGGACAAGGTTTGGTAAAGACGTCTAATGATTTTGGCAATCAGGGAGAAATGCCTTCTCATCCTGAATTACTAGATTGGCTGGCCTTGGAATTTCAAAACTCTGGATGGGATGTAAAAGCAATGTTAAAAACGATGGTGATGTCTGCGACTTACCAGCAATCTTCTAAAATCAAAGATGAAATGGCGGAGCAGGATGTTGAAAACAGGTACTTATGGCGAGGTCCTTCCTCCAGATTGACCGCAGAAATGATTCGCGATAATGCCTTGGCGGCAAGTGAATTGCTGGTCAATAAAGTCGGCGGAAAAAGCGTCAAACCTTATCAACCAGAAGGACTCTGGAAAATCAATGGATCGAAATACGAAAGAGATTCCGGAGAGAATTTGTATCGTCGGAGTTTGTATACTTTTTGGAAAAGAACAGTCCCCCTTCCATCGCAGGGAACTTTCGACGCACCTACCAGAAGTATTTGTACTGTAGAACGACAAAAAACCAGCACGCCACTCCAGGCATTAGTGCTCCTCAATGACCCTACCTTTGTAGAGGCCGCTAAAGTGTTGGGAGAGCAAATGTCAAAAACAGAAAATGTACACCTTGCCATTTCCAATACCTTTAAAAAATTAACCGGGCGAGCGCCTTTAGCAGGAGAAGTTGAAACCTTGGTGGAGCTCCAGCAAATGCAGTTAGAAAAATTCAAACGGTTTCCAGAAAAACTGACAGGGTGGTTAAATGCTGGAGATTATGAAGTTAGCCAGAAGTTAGCCCCGGAAAAAATAGCCGCTAATGCAGTCGTCGCCAGTACTATTTTAAATGCAGATGCGACAAGCATAAAGAGATAATATTATGGATAAAAGCCTTTTTGAATTTAAGAAAAAAATGGACCGTAGAGCCTTTCTCACAAAGACTTCTATGGGCTTGGGAGCGATGGCTTTAGGGAATTTGATGGGAAATAATGTGTTGGCAAATTCGTCGTCGCCCCATTCAACTCCGATGGTAAATGAACTGGGAGGAATACCTGGGCTACCTCATTTTTTACCTAAAGCAAAACGAATCGTTTACCTTTTTATGAGTGGCGGTCCTTCTCAAATGGATCTGTTTGATTATAAACCACAGCTCGCCAAGATGCATGGTCAGGATTTACCGGACTCTGTTCGAAAGGGGCAACGATTGACAGGGATGAGTGCCGGACAAAGTGCCTTGCCGATTACCGCTTCCTTATTCAATTTTGAACAATATGGAAAATCGAGGGCTTGGGTAAGTGAATTAATGCCTTACACTTCTAAAGTGGTGGACGATTTATGTTTCATCAAATCGATGTACACCGAACAGATTAATCATGATCCAGCGATTACGTTTTTTCAATCGGGTCATCAATTAGCTGGGCGTCCATCTATTGGTTCATGGCTAAGTTATGGACTTGGATCGGATAACGAAAACTTGCCAAGTTTCATCGTTTTGGTTTCTAAAAATGCAGGAGGACAACCTTTATATGCTCGTCTGTGGGGAAATGGTTTTTTACCTTCTCATCACCAAGGAGTGCAATTTCGGTCAGGGAAAGATCCAGTACTTTTTCTCAATAATCCGGATGGCTACGATGGAGAAGATCGTCGGGAGATGTTGGATTATTTAAAGACCTTAAATCATTTCCAACAAGACACTTACAATGATCCGGAAGTCAACAATCGCATCCAACAATATGAAATGGCCTATCGAATGCAGACTTCCGTTCCTGAAGTAACTGACCTTTCTAAAGAGTCAGATTCGACTTTTGAAATGTACGGAGAAGACAGCAGGAATCCTGGGACTTATGCTGCAAATTGTTTGTTAGCAAGAAAATTATTAGAGCAGGATGTCAAATTCGTTCAGTTGTATCATCAAGGTTGGGACAACCATTTATTCCTTCCGGGGAGTATCAAAAAACAATGTAAAAACACGGATCAAGCGACCGCAGCCTTGATCAAAGATTTGAAGCAAAGAGGATTGCTGGAAGATACGCTTGTCATCTGGGGCGGAGAATTTGGACGCACCGCTTATTCTCAAGGAAAGTTAACCAAAACCAATTACGGACGCGATCACCATCCTCGTTGTTTTACGATGTGGATGGCAGGGGCTGGCGTCAAAGCTGGTTTTTCTTACGGAGAGACGGATGAGTTTAGTTATAACGTTGCGAAAGATCCGGTGCATGTTCATGACTTTCATGCGACTATGCTGCATTTAATGGGCATTGATCATGAAAAATTAACCTTCAAGCATCAAGGAAGACGGTACCGTTTGACGGATGTGCATGGACATGTTGTAAAGGATGTTTTGGCGTAAAAGAGAATGTGAATTAATTAGTTATTAAGGTTCTGGGTCATTTATAGTAGGTTTCTTTTTTAGGGTAGATGGGTGGATAGGTAGATGGGTGGATGGGCTTCCTTCTAACGTAACAAGCTGCGATAGAAGGAAGCCCATCTACCCATCCACCCACTAAAAAACACCAAGAACCGTTATTAAATCTCAAACATGAAATATATTTTTACAATCGTAGGATTATTGTTTTTTGGTTCCCAAGCCTTAGGGCAGATTCCTTCGCCACCAGAAGGTCAGCGTTGGGTTTTGAATGCGCCCTTTTCGGATGAATTTAATGAGAGTGCTTTAGATCAAAGCAAGTGGCATGATCATCATCCCTATTGGGTAGGACGTCCTCCGGCGATGTTTCTGTCTGATGCACTTTCCGTAGAAGATGGGAGTTTGCAAATTAAAAATTTTAAATTGGCGCAAGATTCTATTTATGTAAGCCCTTGGACTGGAGGTGAGTCAACTTACACCATGGCAGGAGGAGCAGTGGTTTCAAAAAAGGAAAATGCACATTATGGATTTTACGAAGTGCGGATGAAAGCATCTCGGATAAGAATGTCTTCTACCTTTTGGTTGAAAAACAGATGGATCGGTGGATATGCTGATTCACAATGTCCTGATCCTAATCATATAACCGAACTAGATATCATCGAAGCAGTAGGCGGCGCTACCTCTTTGCCCAGTTTTACCAATCATATGAAGTCCAATACACATTATATTCACAAAGAATGTGGGGAGGAAGATGTCTGGCATTCCCAGGGAGGAGAAGCAGCAATAGGTGGACACGTTTCGGATGACTTCCATGTATATGGCTGTCATTGGAAAGATCCTAATGAAATAGATTTCTATATAGATCAATCTAAATCGCATACTATTTTTCCAAGTACAGCAGAGAGTTCTGAGCCTTTTTCAAGACCAATGTGGATGAATCTAGTCACGGAAACCTATGATTGGGTGGCTCCACCCACAACGGCAGATCTCAATAATGATGCAATCAATACGACCTATTACGATTGGGTACGTTCTTATTATTTAGTAGAGGTAGATGAACCTTTAGTATCATCGGCTGATCCTACCGTCATTAATGGAGGATTTGAATCAGGTGATTTTGATGGATGGATAGGTTGGGGAGGAATGCCTAGAGAAGTGGTTACGGATGATGTGTATAGTGGAAATTATGCTGCTCATATTGTTGGGGCAGGTGCTCCAGAGCAAGTACTAGAGCTGGAACCGAATACTTCCTACACCCTTTCTTGTTATGCGAAAGCAGTAGCAGGAACGATTGCCTTTGGGGTAAAAGAAAATATTTCTCAAGAAGTTTTGGGCGGGGTAGATGTTACGGAAGCGGAATATACTTACCATAGTTTTGATTTTACCACTACAAATAATACGGTTGTCAAATTCTATTTTTTTGCTGAAAATGGAGAAGAAGGATTTGCAGATGATTTTGAAATTATAAAAACAGGTAATACGCCTACAAATAATTTGGTGATGCCATTTGAACCAAGTTTAGAATTTTATGGTGCGACTACCTATGACGTTAATGCCAGTACCGTTTTTCCCAGAATAGCATACAAAGCAAGTATAGATAGAAATTTATTGATTGAACTTACAGATGGTTCAGGAGCTGTAGTTGGTTCTGCAACCCCGCTTGCACTTGCTGGTTATGGAAAGAAAATTTACGAACTGCCCCTCACAACAGCTATAATACCAGGAGAAACCTATACGCTGACGGCAAGTCTTATTGCCACTCAGAATCCAAATACCATTCTGGCTGAAATAACAGAACAAATTACAGATTTTACCAGCTCCAATAAGAATTTGTCAAGGACGAATATTAAGGTTTATCCCAATCCTGCTTCGGAGTTTTTGATGGTGAAAAATGCAAATGGGATGGACTATTTTATCCATGATGTATTGGGTAGAGTCGTACAACAGGGGCGTGTTTTATCAGAGGAGATTATAAATGTTGAACAATTGAATCAAGGGACTTATATTTTTTCTGCTGGCGAATATCGAGTCGTATTTTTGAAGAAATAAATCAGTGAATTAAAATTATCAAAATGAAAAATACATTAACTATAATTATTATTCTTTTCTTATTAATTGGTTGCGGTAATTTAAATTTCGATAGAGTTCCAATTGATCAAATAGATAAAGCATCTATGGAAAAAGCTAAAATATTAACAGAAAAAATGCTGGAAGCTCAAAAGAAAGGAGGATACTATAAATTAAATAATCAAGAAGCTATTACGAAAATGGTTTATGGCTATAACAGCGATACACAAAAATCTAGTTATGACCAAATAAAGGGAGTATTTGGGGAATACGAAGGAATCGAGTTTGATCATTTATTAAAACCTAAGGACGGAACACTACATAAAATTTATCGATTCAAAGGAAAGTTTAGTTCTTCTGCAAATGTAGAAGTAAGAACAGTACTTGACGGTCAAAATAAGCTTGCGGGGTTCTTTGTGAAAAAATGGAAAGAAAATATTTAAAAGAATGTTGAGTACACCCAATATATGTCTATTCATTCGGTGGGGGACGATTCGTCCGTAGGCAGCTGCAAAAGATATGTCGAATTGTTCGCTTCAACAATAATAAAAAATGGGACAAAGGAAAATATTCCGCTATATATCTATTGTATTGATTTTTTCAATTAGTTGCAATTTCTCACAAACAGAAAATAGAGAACTACCTATCTGGTGGAAGTATCAAGAACTATTAAAGGAAAATCCTAAGTTTTCTGAAAAAATAGATAGTCTTAATATGTTGAAGGCAAAAATTTACCGCTTTCCTTTTAATTATTCGAATTATATAGAAGCTAAAGAAAACTACCTGAAAAGGGTGAATGCAATACTAGAATCAACTGCGAGTGATTCATTAAAGGTTGGTATTATGATAGGTCTTATTACTAGAGGTGATTTAATTAATTCAAAAGAAAAAAAACACCTACTTAAAAAGATTGAAAATCTAAAATCTTCGAAGTTCTCAAATGAATTGAGAAATAGTTTATCAGGCTACCATTCTTCTTATCCTAAATATAAATCTGGGGACACACTAGATTACCTAGAAATTTATTCTTATGCTGAAAAAAAGCATATCCCATTGCCACTAAGTTCAAAGATTAACATTATTTTCTTTTGGGGCTCCTGGTGTAAAGGGTGCGAAATATATTATTCACCTCTAAATAATCTTTCTATAAAACATGATAAAAACCAAGTGAATGTTATTGGAATATCTCTTGATAAATCTAAAAGACGATTAAAAAAGCATGAAAAGAAATATGGATTCTCATTCACAAGTTATAGTGATTTAAAAGGATACGAATTTAAGGAATATTCCAATGCTAAGAATTTTGGGGTAACTGGAGTTCCTAATTGTTTGGTGGTTGATGATGAAGGTACTGTATTATTAGTAAATTCACTTCCTTTATATTTAGAAAGAATGGTTGAAGGAATGTTGAATTAAAAAAAAACAGAAGAGAATATGCCTAGCATGAGAAATTATATCCTTTTAAGCATTCTATTATTATCCCAAATCGGCTTGTCCCAGATTTCTGATACACTTACCCTCTCTCGCAGCGATGTCAAAAATATCTCCGGTAATAATACAGTTTCTGTGACCAGCTATGTAAAAGATGGAAATCATTTTATATATGCAGGTGGTTTTGGAGATGTTGATGTTTTCAGCCTAAGCAAAAATGGAAAATTAACCCATGTCGGTAAACAAGAACTTTACAAAAAGAAAGGTCCTGCTCGCGGAATGGTTGCTGATAACATTAATGGTACTGACTTTTTGTTTGTAGCCAATAAGGTTGGAGATGCCATTGAAGTTTTTAAGATTCTAGAGGACGGCACACTTGAACAGGTGTTTATGATAAAAGATACCGAAGACATACACATTGGTATTGGTATAACATTGCAAGTTGTTCACATGAAAAACGATGCTTACCTATTTGCGGGTGGATTAGAAAACACACCCGGCTTGAGCTGTTTCAAAATTCAAACGGATGGAAAGCTAACGCATGTGCAATCCATGAAAGATGATGAACAGATTCATACCGATGGCATCATTGGGATGTTCGTACACAAAATAGAGGGAAAAACTTTTTTATTCACGGGCGGATTTCAGGACAATGGCGTAAGCAGCTTTAGGATTTACGACAGTGGCAAGTTTGAGAATATCAATAATATAAGTGACAATACGACCGACCGATTTTTAACGGGAGCCTATCCTGTTACAGGGGTTAAATTGGGCAAAAATCATTACGTCATTGTTGGTCACCGGCACCATAAATATTATAGCAGAAATGGATTTATTAAAAACACTGACTTTGTTTATCATGGCGATGCAGTTACTGTTTTTAAAGTCAATTCAAAAGGAGAACTGATTCCACATTCCATTTTAAAAGATGACGAAAACACAAAACTAGCGGGGCAAACAAGAATTGAAATTATTTCCGTAACAGACAACGAAGCCACCTTGGCGGTTGGTACCAGAGATGACGCCAGCATTCAGTTGTGTAAGCTAAATGAGCAAGGGATACTTAGTCCTTTAAATTATTTAGAAACCGGTTATTCTATTTATTATGGTTTGCGGTCTCATAAAATCGAAGATGATTATTTTCTTATTGCAGGCTCTAACCGATGGGATTTAAAAAAGGTGGTTGCCTACAAACTT
>CAZDTI010000434.1:0-7367 GCA_964508085.1 uncultured Saprospiraceae bacterium
TTTCGGGAAATGACATTTATTTTGGCATTCCAATCTTCGTAGAGGGCGGGTAGCTTTTGGAATTGTTCGATTTGTTGTTCGGAAAGGTCTGGAAAGTAACGGAGGATTTCTTGCATGCTATTTTCTTGTGTAATTTTTGGCAAAGGTAGCAAAATCTTCACTTTCAAATAATGACGGTATCCTCCTTTGTTATACTGGGCACCGGATAAAAAAGTGATTATGGTTTTGGGAAAGGCTTTACAAGACCGCCTGAATGAAATTCATTTCGCCCCCCGCTTTACGAACTCTTCCTCTGCTCGGAGCTCTGCCCACGGAGTTCGCAAAGCTAATAAATAAAAAAAAGTGACCGCCATTACAGCAATCACTTTTTTTGTGTGTTTTTCGTACACCTTTTTTTCAGGTGGGATGCCTAAGCATCGTTTCATAGTGTTGACAAAATGAAGAAATGTAAAATTTTTGTTACACCGCTTCTTTTACCAAATGTACTGTAGCCTCTTTGGCTGTTGCTTTCTTGTTTCTGGCAGATCTCGATCTGGCCTTGGTCTTCTTTCCTTTACCACGACGAGGCTTATCGATGTAAGCGCTTGCACCAGGTTGTTGGAGAATGTTAAACAAGATTTCTTTAGCGCGGAATAATTGCGCCTTTACAGTGCCCAGTGGAATATCTAATTCCTGAGCGATTTCGTCGTAGCTCAACTCTTCGAAAAAACGCAGCTCGATCATGAGGCGATATTTCAAGTTGAGTTTGTTTAAAACAGTACGCATCAATTTCAACCGTTGTTGACGAATGAACTGTTCTTCCGGATCCAGTGCAGTAGAACGGATATTAGTAGAGTAATTGTGATCACCTTCTGGTTCGATGGGATCGTCGATGGATAACATCTTTAATCTCTTCTTACGGATGTGGTCTATGCAATTGTTGATGGCGATTTTGAACAACCAGGTAGAAAAGGCATAACGAGGTGCATAACTGGGTAGCTTATTAAAAGCTTTGCCGAAGGCTTCCAGTGTAAGGTCGTCAGCGTCTTCGCGGTTGCTTACCATTTTCATCATCATGTGAAAGATGGAATTGCGATAGCGGTCCATGAGAGAGGCATAAGATTTTTGATTGCCATCGATGGCACTCAAAACTAATTCGTAGTCCTCTTGGGCACGTTGGGATAGGTTCGTGGCTTGTGGTCTTTCTGTTACTTCCATTGTTTATGTTTTCGGAACAATAATACGGGCGCGAAAACCAGAAGATAAATGACGTATACCACATCTAAGAAGGGAATCCACTTCCACAGGGAAGCTTCGTCGAGTTTTTTTAGAATGGGTCTCATAATCATCAACACTACTAGCAGTCTTGCCACATAAACTAACACAACAAATATTATGCTAAATTTATATATAATAAAAAAACCTCCTATAATGTGTAGTATATGACCAAGAGAAAGAGTGCCTAAAATAGCTTGATGTGTGAGTTTATAGTGTTTCCCAGTGGTCAAGTGTCTTGACTTTTGGCGGAAGTAAGCGGCCCAGTTTTCTTCGGGCTCCGAGTACATAAAGGTCTGTTTATCAATACAGATAGCGGTGTTGTGGGTGTGGGCTGCTGCGTTGATGAATAAGTCATCATCGCCAGACAATAGGTGTTCGTGTGATTTAAATCCACCTGCTTCGAAAAATAATTTTTTTTTATACGCTAAATTTCTTCCAACGCCCATGTAGGGTTGTCCGATTAGTGCAAAGGAAAGGTATTGAATGGCCGCATATACCGTTTCGAACCGAATGAAGAGGTTCAGAAAGCCCGGCTTTTTTAAATAGGGGGCAAATCCTAAAACTATTTCTATCGGGCCGCGTATATACTGTTGCATACCATCGATCCAGTTATTATTCGCAGGTTCACAATCCGCATCTGTCAGTAAAAGAACTTCGTGTCTGGAAGCTTCGATCCCCTTCGCAAGAGCATACTTTTTTCCACTTCCTTCCGGCTTATCTATTACGTTAAGACGACGCAAGGTAGAACTTTCTATATTACTTTCCAATAATATGTTTTCGGTCTGATCCGTTGATCCATCGTTTACTACCAAGAGCTCAAAGGAGCGGTAGTTTTGATTTAGGATACGGGGGATATTTTTTTTCAGATTTTCTGCTTCATTGCGTGCGCAGACAATTACGGAGACGGAATGGGCGGGGTTGGCTTGCTTTTTAGCTTCGCTTTCTGATTTGTAAAAAGCTAATCGGGAGAAGATGAATAACCAAAAGATTAGTTGGGAAAGAGTGGCCAGCAGATAAACGATGATGAGAAAAGTATCAAGCATTGAGGTCTGAATTTTGTTGGCTTTTGTCTTGTGGCATAAATTTGTAAAAGCTACGAGGGCTCAACGCAATAAATCATAATAGCAAAGTGTGCACTTTTTACGCGGTGTTAAACACATATTTGATACGTTCCTTATCCTATGCAATCAATCTCTTAGCATTCATCAGTTTTTCAAATTGCTCCAAAATAGCCCCTCTCTTCTTTTTCAACTCCTCTGAGTCAGCAGCAGCACTGCTCTTATATCTTTTCCAACGTCTATCTTCCAAAAAATGTTTGCAAGATTTTCTATAAGACCAGGCCAATAAGCCCAACGGTGCTAGCGTCAAAAAGTAAACCCAAGTGATGGTACTACTTTGAAAAAGCTGATGAACCGCAAATAGCTGCAACCCATAAATTACTGGATAGATCACCAAGCCCGACATTAATTTTATAGTAGAATCGTAGCCTTTGTACATATTCGCCTTTTTTGTGAGCAACAAAGGAATGTAATTCGCTAAAAAATTATTAATCCATCCATATAAAAAGAAGGGTAAACCCAAAAGCAGTAGTATCCCCTGCCCCATTAATGAACTTGACTGCCCACTCTGTTCTTTTGCAAGGGAGTGGTCTTTCAATTTCACCTCTTCCAATCCATCAAAATATTGTTGGACATTTTGCCGAAAGGCTTTGTCATCGGAAGGGAAGTTATTACGATACAACCTTAGCTGCTCCAAAATCTTTTTATTTCGAAAGAAATTTTCTTCTAAATCTAATGGCTTACTATTCGCCAATAGTTCCTCTAGCTGCACAAGCAATTTTTCCTCCGCCTCATCTTCCGTATCTATGATCAAAGAGCGCATTTCTTCCGTAATATCTGCGGTTAGCTGAGTTACGGCGGCTCTTGGGTCTTTTAAATATATTGATTTGTAATCCGCTACTTTAAGGGGTTCTCCCACATAGGTGAAAAGCTTCGTTCGGAAAAAACGATGTGCAGTATAATTGAGTCCAGTAGGTTGTATGGTGAGCCCTAATTGGAAATCTTTTTTTGAGGCTGCACTTAATGCGATTCTGGCAGCTCCAGTTTTTATTCGCCCCAATCTTCGTTCTGGTTGGCTGTAACCTTCTGCAGCGATGTACAATTGCCCTCCGTTTTGAATAAACTTATCTGCTTTTGCCAAACTCTCGTCATTATTAATGGAGCGTCCTTTTACATCTTTCGGCCGTTCAACAGGAATACAATAAAAGGTAGAAAAAAACCAATTCGTAAAAGGGTGTTTAAACATACTCGCATTCGCCAAAAAATGAACGATATGCTTTGCTTTATGCGCTACCTGCAAAGGATCAGTCATTGTACTTGGATGATTGGAAACCATTATCGTGGGGTTGTCCACTCGAAGGCGTTCTTGGTTTTTCACAACTACTTTTTCATAAAAAACCCGAAAGCTGATTTTGACTAATAATTTGACGAAGTTGTAAAAAAGGAAAAGGAATACTTTCACCGTATGTTTTTCTTTAGATTTTAAAGTTCAATAAAAACTCCTTCACGTCTTGATCAAAAGCTTGCCTCTGATCAAAATGAAAGGCTACTTCTACTGGCAACACAAATATGGGTAATTTTTTCTCTATTAGATAATCACGGTGGACTTCCAAGCGCATTGCGTCTTTTTCTGTAGTTATAATGACTTTCTTCTTAGCATTTAATTTTTCAAAATTAGTATGCAAATTAGAGACATCAAATTTATCGAAGTAGTGATGATCTTCGTATTCTAATACCTGTACATTATTAACTTTAGGTTCTAGATAATCTAATAGATAATCTGTTCCTGCAATAGCACAAATTAACAACACATCTACATCCTCCGCAAAACGCAACCATTGGCGGGCGTTGAACATGTAATAAGCCGGAAGATATTTGTAGTAAGAAAAATAGACTTTCTGTTTTGGTGTTGGTTTGACCTCTCGAAGTATTGCTTCTTTCTCTGCTTCGGTTACTATAGTAGGGCATTTTGAAATAATGATACGATCCGCCCTTTTGTAGGCAGAACGCCATTCGCGCAGACGACCTGACGGGAGCAGATAATCGCGAGTGAATAATTTGCGGTAATCTGTGAGTAGCAGATTATAACCTGGTTTGATGGACCGATGTTGGTAAGCATCATCTAAGAGGATGACCTGGGTTTGGGGCTGCTCCATAATTATCTGAGGGATAGCAAAGGTTCGACTCTCGCTGACTGTAACCATGATATCCGGATACTTTCGCCGATATTGAAGTGGCTCATCCCCGACTTGTTCTACACTATGATTTTGAAGGACATTGATATAGCCTTTTGACTTTCTATTATAACCACGACTTAAGGTTGCTACATTTATATATGGCTTCAACAACCTAATAAGGTATTCTACGTGTGGGGTTTTACCCGCTCCTCCTATAGAAAGATTCCCTACAGAAATTGTCGGAATATCAAAGGACACTTCCTTCAGTGCGCCTTGCTCGTAAAGCATATTGCGCAAAGCTACTCCGATACCGTATAATAAGGATATAGGAGCAAGTAAGATGCGGAAGAGAAAGTGTTGGATCATGAGCGCGCAAAGGTAAGGTATCTTTATTGGAGGTCAAAACCTTTGCAAGGGCAAGGGCAACTTAAACTTCAATTCCCTTGGTGTGTTTGGTTTCTCGCTTCGCTTGAAGTTTTCAACTGCAAAGAGCGCAAAGAAAACGCAAAGGTTTTAGGAGAGCCTAGTTTTCAGAGTATTTATGGATCAAACGGAAAGCGGCGGACGAATTTTCCATTTACCGGCGAACCGAAAAACTTCCGTACATTACATTCCAAAACAAATTGAACACATGAAAGCCATGATTCTTGCCGCTGGGCTCGGCACTCGACTCCGTCCGCTTACCAACTTCCGTCCGAAAGCACTGGTGGAAGTCAACCAAATGCCTTTGCTCGAAATTGCGATACGACGATTAAAATATTTTGGATTTGAAGAAATTATTATCAATGTCCATCACTTTGCGGAACAGATCATTCAATTTTTAGAAAAGAACAACCACTTTGACATTCGCATTGAAATTTCTGATGAGCGTGATCAATTATTAGAAACAGGAGGTGGCCTCAAAAAAGCGGAACATTTCTTTGATGATGGAAAACCCTTTCTTCTTTCCAATACCGATATTCTTTCGGACATTGATCTTCGTGCCTTCTATCAACAACACATCGACTCTGAGGCTATGGCAACTCTGGCTGTTCGTCGGCGCGATACTTCTCGTTACCTCATTTTTAATGAACACCAAAACCTTCATGGCTGGGTGAACATGAAAACAGGGAAGATGATTGCTAGTCGACACAACAGTAAGCAACTTCAGCTGATGGCGTTCAGTGGTTTCCATGTCATCAACCCGGAAATTTTCAAGCTAATGCCAGCAGATACTCCCTTCTCTATCATCGACACTTATCTTGATGCTGCTGCCCAACAAGATATCATGTCTTATCCCCATGATGGAGATTTTTGGTTGGATGTGGGGAAGAGAAATGCGCTTAAAGAAGCAGAAGAGTTGGCAAAGAAATTATCTCTGGTCTGATACCTCTTGAAAAATTACTAGTTTTATTAGTCTAAGCATTACCTTTGCAGATACAGAGCAGGACGAATGACAATATTTCAATGAGAAAACAATGAGTAAAACGTACAAACGACCAATCCCTATCGGCACCTTCATCAATATGGCTTCCATTCTTGTCGGTAGTCTTATTGGTCTGATGCTTCGCGAAGTTTTTCCGGAAGACATTAAAGCCATTACTTTTCAGGCTGTAGGTTTAGGTATTTTGATCATTGGGATAAAGATGGCACTCAAGCTGAACGACGAACGAATGGTCGTTTTCATTTTCAGCCTTATCATCGGTGCCATTATCGGGCAATGGCTGGATATTAAAGATTTTCTAGAATCCATTGCTGACTGGTCGTTTGCAAATATTCATATTGGACAACAGCGATTTTCTGATGGGCTCATAGCTGCTTTTATTTTATTTTGTGCCAGCCCTATTACGATGGTTGGAGCCATTGAAGAGGGATTGAAACAAGAACGTGGTTTGCTCCTCATTAAATCAGCACTTGATGGGGTTACTGCTATTGCGCTCGCCTCGACTTATGGTGGATTTGGTATCACTGTCTCTATTATCCCTATGCTCTTTATTCAGGGTGGAATTACGATGTTGGCTAGCCGCTCTAAATCTACTTTTACTAAACCTGTTATTGCTCAAATTAGCGCGGTGGGGGGAGTTTTACTGATTGCATTGGCTATTAAGATTTTGAATTTAGGTGATTTTAAAGTGGCGAATTTGTTGCCCGCTTTGGTTGTAGTTGTACTGTTGAGTTATGGATATAGTAAGATGAAGTTTAAACTTTAGTTCCACGACTCCACTCACTTGGAATAACAACGGGTTCCGATATTTCTTTTCTCTTCGTAATCCCCGTATTTAAAGAATTCGCTGTTATTATATATGCCTAGCCGACGTTTCACAAGAATCATATAATATCCATCAAAACAATTTTTCAAAACGTACCGTTATTATAATCGAATACTAAACCTAAAATTATGATTCGATTCTTTCTATTTTCTTTCCTTCTTTTCTTGCTTTCTTCCTGCGGCAAAAACGATCCTGCTGTTCCTAGAACGACAACTCCAGTCACCTTCAAAACGCAGCATCATCAACGCGTGCTCCCCTTCATTGATGTTTATCTAAAATACCATACAGGTGATACTTTCCCGGGCTATGACGATATTTCCGTTTTTGATACCGTGATAACCGGCAATGATTTTGGAGATGCAACCTTTCCTGAAATTCCTGTTGGAAAACATTGGGTAGTTGGCTTTGGTGAAGATAATCTTTTAAATGAACCTGTTCGAGGAAACCTGCCTTTTGAAATTGAAGATATTAGTATGCCTTGGGACACCACGCTTTATGTGTCTGAATGAGCAGTGAAACAGATTGAGTTCTTCAGTAGAAGTATTCATTTCAAAGTCATATTGAAAATATTTAACAGATTCTCTCCAAATTATTTCAACAAATGGTTCCCAAATATTACCTTTGGA
>CAZDTI010000435.1:0-2708 GCA_964508085.1 uncultured Saprospiraceae bacterium
TAGGGGCTCAACGTAGTGAATTAATAAAACGTTTTTTAAGTGAGTCTGTTTTACTGAGTTTCTTTGCTTTTCTAATTGCGATCCTTCTGTCCATGCTCGCCCTCCCCTATTTGAATAATTTGACAGGAGTAGAAATTCCCTATCGCTCATTTATTTCCCCATCTAACCTCCTAATCTTTGTGGGTATATTTCTACTAACAGGCTTTCTAGCAGGATTGTATCCTGCCTTTTTCATCAGCCGATTCCAGCCTGAAACTTACCTAAAAGGAATAAGCAATAGTAGCACAAAATCAAGAAACAATTGGCTTCGAAAGGGATTGATAACCATACAATTTTTAGCAGCCATCACTTTCATTGCGGGTACTATGACAATATTACTACAAATCAATCACCTACAAAACAAACCTTATGGTTTCGACACCGAATTATTGCTTGACCTCCCACTTAATAGCGCCAACAACTTAATGGCCGTTCTTCGTCCTGGTGATGTAGATCTACGAGGACGCATGAATGCTTTTGACAAAACGATATTAGAAAACCCCAGAATAAAAGCGGTAACTCAGTGTTCTCGTTTGCCGGGTTTAGGAACCATTTCGTATCATATTTCTGCCCCCGAACTCCCTATTTCTGAAAATGTAACGACCAAAATACTCTCTGTCGATTATGATTTCTCAGAAACGATGGAACTAGAGCTGGCTGCTGGCCGTGACTTTGATGCTTCCTTTGGAACAGATCATATCAGCTCTTTTATGGTTAATGAGAAGATGATTGGATTATTGAAATGGGAAAGTTCAGAAGCAGCAATTGGAAAAACCATATCTGTGGGTCGCAAAGAAGGACAAGTAGTTGGCGTGCTAAAAGATTTTCATTATGAGAATTTAAGACAGGAAATACTTCCTTTGACTATGGAGGTAAACCCAGGAGGTTTCGGTCACTTTGCATTGCGAATTGAGAATAAGAATATTCCTGAAACACTGGCCTTCCTTGAAGAAAAGTGGAAAATAGCTTTCCCAGAAAAAGTTTTTGAGTATACTTTTTTAAAAGAAAACATCAACGAAAGTTATCAATCAGAAAGTCGTTTAGCTAGTATTATTGGCTATGCTGCTTTTTTCACCATTTTTATTTCTTGTTTTGGTCTCTTTGGATTAGCTGCACTACTAACCCAACAACGTTTTAAAGAAATAGGCATTCGAAAAGTGCTGGGCGCTTCGGTTAGTCAGATTTTGAGTTTAGTCGCTCGTGACTTCCTCCAACTAATAGCCCTTGCCATGCTCATCGCAATTCCGATCACCTGGTATTTTATGAACGATTGGTTGATAGGTTTTGCCTATTCCATTGATTTCCCATGGTGGACAACGATCTTTAGCGGTGCAATAGTAATTCTCATTGCATTTATAACAATAAGCATACAATCATTAAAAGCGGCCTTCTCTAACCCGGTAGATGCCATTCGGGATGAATGATTGTCAATCTTAACTGCAACTTCAATCTCAGAGTAGGTATTTTATATACCTTGAGATTGAAGTTCTTCTTGAGGTTAAAAAGGCTATAAATTAATTCGTTTGATCATCAACACTCGGAACTAGTGATTTCCCTTCGCTAGCCCCTATCCCTATCTTAATTACTTTTGAATTCTCCTCCTTTGAAAACTATTGGACCAATCGATTGGAAAATTCCTCCCTTCTACCGTCACAAATGAAAATCTTTTTGGGTATTAGGAATGTACAACCCAATACAAACCAAAATTTTCAACCGCTTCTTACGATGGTAAAATCTAGTACAAATCTTCCTAAAGGGAAGAAAAAAGCATCGACTCAAAGAAAGAATAAGCTCAACAAAGCGCTTTGGCAAAATGCGTTTTTTTTTCTAATAATCTTTGCCGTGTTTATAGGAGTCTACTTTCCTTCCTTCAAGACAAATTTAGATCTCAATGGAGACAATGCTTCCTATTATCTTCTGGGAAAAAGTATTTCGATGGGGCAAGGCTATAATCTGTATAACGATTTAAATGCCTCCCCACATAACCACTTCCCTCCTGGATATCCCATTATCATTGCCTTTCTTATGATTCTTAGCAAAAGTACAACTTGGTTGAAAATTGCCAACGGTATTTTCTTCTTAGGCTCATTACTTTTATCTTTTCAAGTTTTTCGAAAAATTGGAGTAAAGTGGCAAATCGCAATGGTGAGTGTACTTTTTATGCTTTTCAATTATCATCTAGTCAAATCCTCTACGATTATAATGAGTGAAATTCCCTTTTTACTTTTTGGAATGATTACCGTGTGGCTACTCTTGCAGCTGGATTTTACTAAAGCATACTGGAAGGATAAGAATTTTTATTTTTTCCTTCTGGCCCTTTCCTTTTCGTTCCATATCAGAACGGCAGGCATAGCACTAGTTGCAGGAGTATTGTTTTATTTATTATTAGAAAAACATTGGAAAGCCATTGGTGCTGTTATTGGAGGTTTTGTGGTACTTGCTATGCCTTGGTTTCTCCGAGGAAAAATACTAGGTTTGAGTAGCAGTTATTCCAAGCAATTATTCAAAGTAAATCCATACCAATTAGAACTTGGTGATGCTGGTTTTATGGATTTTGTAACACGATTCGGTGATAATTTCTTACGGTATGTCAGTAAAGAAATTCCAACAGCCTTATTCACTTTTTTAGAGGTCAATTACAAGGTTGCTGCTCCGCCCTCCGCTTATCT
>CAZDTI010000435.1:2808-7323 GCA_964508085.1 uncultured Saprospiraceae bacterium
AAAGATCAAAAATTTCAAGGTTACCCATTGAGCCGTTTGTTCTTAGAAGCTAAGGCTGATTATCCACCAAATTGGAAAAATTACATCAAATTAGCTAAACACGCCAAGGACAATTTGCCCCTCGGAGCGATCATTGCCTGCAGAAAACCTCAGATGTTCCATATTTTTTCTGATCGCTTCACCACTCTTTATCCCTACCTTCAAGATGACCAAGCGCTGATTGCTGGCCTAGAAAAAAAGAATGTAAAATATGTGGTGGTCGATCCACTAAGCTATTCTTCTACAAGGAAATATCTAGTGCCTGCCATCAACAAGAACAATTATCGATTTAAAAAATTGGTGCATCTGAAAAGACCCGATTGTTATTTGCTCGAACTATTGCCTAGCCCGTAGTTTGTCCATTCCCAAAGAAATTGTTAGTTTGGCACCTTATTTATATTGAGCTTGTTTTAAGTTATTTCCAAGTAGCATCGAAATTAACTTTAAACAGACTCATTAAGACCAACGACATGAGTAAAAAGAAAACCCTCTCCTTTTGGGAAATTTGGAATATGAGCTTCGGCTTTTTCGGCATTCAAATGGGCTTTGCCCTTCAGAATGGAAATGTAAGTAGAATCTTTCAAAACCTCGGAGCCGCTATAGACGACTTACCGATCCTTTGGGTGGCTGGACCACTAACCGGACTAATCGTCCAACCCATTGTTGGTTATTTCAGCGACCGTACCTGGCATCCTAAATGGGGCCGTCGTCGTCCTTTCTTTTTCATTGGTGCTTTACTTGCCTCTATTTCTCTTTTCATTATGCCCAATTCGCCGATGCTATGGGTGGCTGCTGGTATGCTTTGGATTATGGATGCCAGTATCAATATTACGATGGAACCTTTCCGAGCCTTCGTAGGAGATAATTTATCCAACGAACAAACGACAACTGGCTTTGCAATGCAGAGTTTTTTCATTGGTGTGGGTGGTTATTTGGCTTCCTGGTTGCCCTCTATATTTGATTGGATAGGTGTTGCCAATGAAGCACCGGAGGGCGTGATCCCTGATACAGTAAAGTATTCCTTTTATGTTGGAGGTCTATTATTTTTTCTAACCGTTTTATGGACCGTTTTGAAATCCTGGGAATATTCTCCTGAAGAAATGAAGGCATTTGAACAAGACGAAAAAGAATATCAAGTGGCAGAGCGTACACCATCTTGGTATCAAAACAACAGTTCTAAACATATCTTCTCCGGTTTGGCTAGTATGGCTGTCGGTTTGATTTTAGTCTACATTATTTACAGCTACGGACTTAAAAAGGATCTTTATGTATTGGCATTGGGAATCTTTGGTTTGTTTGGTGCTTGTTTTTTCGTTTCTGGCTTAATGCAAAAAAACAATAATTACGACAATGGGTTTGTAACCATCATGAACGATTTTCAAACCATGCCTAAGACCATGGTGCAACTTTCCTTCGTCCAGTTTTTCTCCTGGTTCGCTTTATTCTCTATGTGGATCTATGCTACTCCAGCGATTACTCAGCACATTTATGGAGCAACTGACACTACTGGTGAAGTTTATAATCAAGGGGCGAATACGGTAAGTGGGATGATGGGAAATTATAGTTTGATCGCCGCGCTGGTTGCATTCCTTTTACCAATGCTCGCCAAAAAGACCTCTCGTAAATTCACGCACATGCTCGCCCTCTGCCTTGGTGGACTGGGCCTCATTTCCATTTACTACATGAAAGCGGGATTATTGTTACAATGGTTGCCCATGTTAGGGGTTGGAATTGCCTGGGCCAGTATTTTATCCGTTCCATATGCTATGTTAGCAGGGGCACTGCCTTCGGATAAAATGGGGTATTACATGGGAGTTTTCAATTTCTTTATTGTGATTCCTCAGTTGGTGGCTGCTTCAATCTTAGGTTTTATACTTGGTTCTTTCTTCGATAGTCAGCCGATTTATGCGATGTTGATCGGTGGGGTTTCAATGATTATTGCGGGCTTATTGACAATGATAGTAGATGATTAGATATAATACTTCATCTGGATAAAAGCGATATTTTTTTGAGTGTTGTAGGTGTGGCACCTTTGCAAATAATGCGAATGGTGCCACTCCTATATCTCCCGGAATCTTTGCACTATTTCGTAGCTACAAACTATTTTTTCTCTGTAGCTCTGGTGCTATTTATGTGTACACTCCTCTTGTCTTTCCACTTCTATTACCAAATATATTACTTACACAATCAAATATCATCCTATCAACTAACCTTCCTACTACCTTATATATCAACACCTTAGCCTTCCAATCAAAAAATATTTTATTTTTTTCCACCCTTCCACTAAACTTTATTACAGAACGATCGTTCTAATATCATTCAAATAACAGAACGAACGTTCTAGAATAATTAACCATTAAAAATTAAAGCAATCATGAGTAAGTTATCAGGTAAAGTAGCCATCGTAACAGGAGCCACTAGTGGCATGGGATTAGACACTGCTAAGTTATTTCTAAAGGAAGGAGCCAAGGTGGTTTTGACCGGAAGATCTCAAGAAAAACTAAATGCCATTGAAAAGGACTTGACAGGAGATTATCTTCTAGTTCCTGCGGAGGCTTCGAGTACAGCGGATAGTAAACAGCTAATTGAGAAAACCGTTAATCATTTTGGAAAGATTGATGTGCTCTTTCTAAATGCGGGTATTTTCCGAGTTGAAGGAACCGGTGAATTGACGGAGGAAATCTTTGATGAGGTTTACAATGTAAACGTAAAAGGACCACTTTTCACCGTAAATGAAGCAGCTGCTTCTTTGAATGAAGGAGGATCTATTATTTTCAACACCAGTATTACAAATGTAAAAGGCTTTCCAGGGATGGCAGCTTATGCATCTAGTAAGGCAGCTTTACGTTCAATTTCTAAGACTTTAGCAGCCGAGTTTGGTCCTAAAGGAATCAGAGTAAATTCCCTAAGTCCTGGTCCTATTGATACGCCAATTTATGGAAAGCACAATGTAGATCAGCAGCAGATCAATGACATGGCTAGTTCTTTCCCAGCTATGGTTCCACTAGGTCGTTTTGGAGAAGGTCGAGAAATTGCAACTGTGGCGGCATTTTTAGCCTCTGATGATGCTTCCTTTATCACTGGAGCGGAGATTCCTGTAGATGGTGGATTCGCACAGGTGTAATTCTATTGTTAATATATCCTCTAAGAATCAAATACAGAATACTCGGAATATTTCGTTCTGGGTATTCTGTATGATTATTTTGACCTTTTATTTATCTTTGTCAAAACAAACCAAGATTCATGGCACGTACCAAAGCATTTGATGAAACGGAAGTCCTGGAAAAAGCGAAGCAATTGTTCTGGAAACAGGGCTTTCATGCTACCTCTATCCAGAACCTAGTGGATCATCTTGGTATTAACCGAGCCAGTATTTATGATACATTTGGGGATAAAAATAAGCTTTATGAGATGGCTTTGCGCTCTTACCGGGAAGAAAGTGCAGTCCATTTACAAAGTAGATTGGATAAGTTCAAATCTGTAAAAAATGGATTGCGAACCCTGCTTAGAGAAGGAATTAAGGCAGCGATAGATGATGACGATTGTAAAGGATGCTTTGTGGTCAACTGTATTTCTGAATATTTGCCTAAGCATCAGCATATCCTAACAGAACTTTTGGACAATAAAGTCATTTTTGAAAAAACGGCTAGTCGAACCTTACAACGCGGAAAAGATAGTGGGGAGCTTTCTCCTGATTTGAACGTAAAAGACCTGGCAACTTACCTCTATACTTTTTTTAGTGGGCTTCAAATAATTGCTAAGGTAAAACCGAGTAAAAAGGAATTATTTAAAACGATAGACTTAGGATTGAAAGTGTTGGATTAGGAACCAAGCTTCTTCTTCTTTCGCTTTTCATCAAAATGCTCTTCTTTGTACATCACTCCATTCTTATATTTAAAGCGGCTGATTAGTTTATTGTCCAGTGTTTTTATCTGCTTGGTAATCATTTGATCTTTTCGAAAATGCATGAGTACTTTATGTTCATCGGTATAGGTCACCTTTGAACGCAGCTCTCCGAAATAAGTGAAGTTTATTTTTTCCAGCAATGTTCCTTCTTTGTAGTACTGCTTTTGCATAACGATTTGCTCGCCGTATTTATCTGTGGCATATCTTAACCACTCCCCTGCTTTAGCACCATTTTCATAAGAGCCTGTAAGAAGAATTTTTCCTTTTCTATTGAAATATTCCCAACAACCAACAGCTTTTTTATCTTCGTACCAGCCTTCTGCAATTGTAACATTATCACTATTCTCAATAGATCGAAAACCGATGGAGGAAGACTCCATTCTACTCAGGTAGCTGATAAAAGCATC
Source organism: uncultured Saprospiraceae bacterium (assembly GCA_964508085.1). Lineage (GTDB taxonomy): Bacteria > Bacteroidota > Bacteroidia > Chitinophagales > Saprospiraceae > CALGLS01. Next base: position 7,161 of record CAZDTI010000435.1, read on the forward strand.
CTGTCCTTTTTTAATAGGGCGACTGAGTCCACAGTATTTAGAGGTGTAATTGTCTTTTAGCCGAATGTAAGTCTTCCCATTTTTAATTACCTTCTTGGCAAAGACAACCCATTCCTTTTCTAAGGAAAAATCTTTAACCGCATGTAATAAGGTATGACTTTTT
>CAZDTI010000436.1:0-7207 GCA_964508085.1 uncultured Saprospiraceae bacterium
TATGTTGGTAACAACAGGTTTACATGATTCTCAGGTACAATACTGGGAGCCTGCTAAGTGGGTGGCCAAGCTGAGAGAATTGAAGACGGATGATAATTCTTTGTTGTTGAGAACCAATATGACGACGGGCCACGGTGGTGCGTCTGGACGTTTTAAGCGGTATAAGGAAACGGCGATGGATTATGCGTTTTTGTTGGATTTGGCAGGAAAGAGAGATGTGAAGGATTGATTTTAATTGAAAATGGATAATTGAAAATTCACCCTGGCGTGAAAAAGACCGGCTGCGTTAAATCGTTTGATTTTTCGTAGCCGATTTTTTATTATTGAAATGTGATTGTCATCCAATCAGTATTGATTCCATTTTATAGCATTTCCCTCCTGTTTAACAATGTTGTATAATTCACTAACATTACTAATTAACTCTTTTATTCTCACTAAGATTTCTTTACCTCTTTTTAGGTTTCCATCGCTAAGTTCAAATCTCATGTGGTATGATCCTCCTTCAGGCATACTTTCTAAATCCTCTAGCAATTCCGGAAATTCTTTTGACAAAGTATACTCTAATAAAGTAGCCCAATTATACCCATTCATTACAACTGATTTATCCAATTCATTTATTTTATCTCCAGCTTTCTGAACTTGAATATTATCAGCATCAAATCTTAATAAAATTGACTGCCATTCCTCACTAACTATCATATCTATAAAACCTCCTTCTTCCATGCTCTGTTTTTATTTAGGGTCAATTATAAATGTTTTTGTGTTGAATATATCAATAGTGATCATTTGAATCCTGCTCGAAAAATCAAGGTTCGGTTGGATTGGCTAACCTTTCACAATCCGAATCGTTTTCACCATCTTACCGACTTCGGTCCTAACAAAATAAATTCCAGGTATTAAATCCTGCCCTTTTACAAAAACACGATGCTTGCCGGCGGTAAAATTTCGATTGGCAATATCCTGAATCCTTTTTCCAAGTACATCGGACAGGCTGATTTTTACTAGCGCATCCTTTTCCAGAACAAAAATTAATTTAAAATCTTGCTCAAAAGGATTGGGGTGACCCTTTACAGCTAGGGTTGGTATTATTTGAGGAGAAGGGGTCGGACAATTTCCAACAATTGGGATATACTGAAAATCTTCCGTTAATAAAGGTTTGACTTGTTCTTCAGTACTGTTAAATCAATCAAAACGGATCCAAAGACGGACTTAAAATCATATTGCATTGGAACACCTTCATCGAGATCTACTTCATCAGCAATTTCTGGATTCTCTCCAATGATTCCCTGATTCAAACATGCCCCAAAGAGAATCATAGGCGCCGCAGAGCCATGATCAGTTCCGTAAGAAGCATTTGATCTGATTCGGCGACCAAATTCAGAGAAGGTCATACCAAGCACTCGGTGGTCCAGACTTTGCAGACGGAGATCCTCCTGAAAAGCAGCGATGGCATCAGAAAGAGTAGTTAATAATTCGGCATGTAATCCTTTTGTTGAATCACCGGCTTCGACTTGTTTGCTATGTGTATCAAAACCACCCAACCTCAAAACATAAATCTGAGTTTTCAATCCTCCCGAAATAAGGCGAGACACTGTTCTTAGATGTTCTGCTAATTCTGTTTCTGGGTAAAGAGAATCATTGGCTTTTCCAAGATCATTGGCTTCTTCTAATCGTTCCGCATAGGCATTGATTTCTTAAAGTGATCATTTAAAAAAGCTAGTTGAGCGCCATAATAATCATTAGGATAATTTTCTTCAACACCTGGAGTCAAGCCACCGACCTCAGTAACTTTAGAAACAGTCAAACTAAAAGAAGAGATTACTCCTTCGCAGGTGGGCGAGTTTACAGCCCCCATAGAAATGGCAAATGGATCTGTATGTGTATCATTAGGATAGTTTTCGGGGTAACCTGGAAATTCCTCTTCCAGGTATCTGCCCAACCAACCGGTACGCTCAAACTCCTCCGCTTTAATCCCTTTATTCCAAACATCAGCTGATCGAAAATGAGAGCGAATCTGATTCGGGTAACCAACTCCCTGAATAACAGAAAGCTGACCTTCGTCAAATAAATTTTTAATCCCCGACATCGCTGGATGCAGGCTAATTTTGTCACTAAAAGGAAGCAATTTGCTTTGAGGAATAATAACATGAGGCCTGGCATTTGCCAATTGGTCATAACCATCAATTGGTACAAAACTACTCAGTCCATCATTTCCACCATTCAAATCTATGAGGATTAAAACGCGATCATTTTCTACGGTAGTAAGCGTTTTCAGAAAATGGGAGGATAAGGGTACGGCCGAAACTTTTGTTCCTCCTAAAATAAAAGGAACGGAAAGCAGACTTGTTTTTTTTAGGAAACTTCTTCTTTTCATAGGCTGTAATTAATTGTACTTAGAGACTCAACATTAATAACTGTCCCTAACTCAGCTGAAACTCAGGCAAGTTTATCATCACAATAAAAAGCTTTTTTAATTTATTCTCAATAATCTCCATTCCCTCCAAATCATCGGGTGATTGTAAATAATTATTGTACTCCACTGTCCATTCAAAATCAGGAAGTCCTGTAATTAGTATATCCTTAAAAATGTTTTTTTGGCTGTCATTGATTGCTCTTGGATAAATTAATTGACAAATTTCATTAATTAAATCATTTACATTAGAAGGATTTTCAAGTGTGGAAATAAATTGCAAAAAGTCGTAGCCTTGTAACTCCGGCGATCTATGGTGAAGTACTTGGATAAAGATTTCGAACAGTTCTCTTCTTATTTTTAAATAATGACTTGAAATCCAATTCCTGTAATAAGTTGGACTTTGATGATAGGCTGGCCATCCAGCAGGAGAAGGTGTTTGAATCAACTGGAAGCCTGCTTTAGTCGAGAAGTCCCAATAGATTCTGTTCCAAAAAAAATATTGCTCCGTAAGGCTTTGAGGAGCTTCCATTTGAAAGCCATGGAAAAAGGACATAAAATAATCAATTGGATTTTTTATGATTGCCCCACGAATTTTCAAGTCGTAAAAATGTTCGCTGCTCAATAGTACCATTAAAGCCGGTTTAATGTGGTAATCATTCGCTAGAATAATTTGTGCCATTGGAGCAATTACTTCGGCCTCGATCAAATCCGTTATTTCAAAATTAACAAACCATATGTACAATCGACGCGAAATGTGGAAAGCAACTTCCTCTTTTTCAAAAATAATATCAATCACTTTTTTATATTCCTCCTCCCCTTCATTGTGAATTACTTCATTATTGAAGCGATGAGACAACTGTTTGTCCTCTGCATCATGGTGTCCTCCTGAAAAAACAGCATGTCTCCGATCCCCACCGGTTGTCAATACCCAGCCGGTTAAAGATCTGGCAAAAGCCCTGACATCGTCTTCAGTAAATGAAGTGTAATCACCTGGTGCAACGAGTGGCCCTTTACCAAGTGTAAATAATTCTAACAATTCTCTTGCATAATTCTCATTCGGAGGTTCGCCAAAGTTAGATTGCCCATCCAGGTAGACAAGCATTGCTCGAGAGACCGTAATTTGTTTGGTTAATTCCCGAAAATCACCCGTGCAAAATTGTCGTAATAGATTCAGGTAAATCCAGCGAACTTCAGCAGAACCTGGTTTAGCAACAGGAAAATGATTGTGCCAAAACAAAGTCATCTTTTCCTGGATGGTTTGATTGTTTTGACTGATTTGTAAAAACCACCAAGTCCATACCGTTTTACCCCGCTCATAGTCCGAGTTAGCATCATAGGGTTTCCCAACCCAGCTTTCTCCAATGGCCGCTTGTGGATCGGAATCAAGAAGAAAATGAATAGGGGGATCTGGAATCTCTGGTTCCGCAAATAAAGTGTTTATAGAACCTTGTAGCCCCTCATCTACGGCTTGATTTATCCGTGCTTTAGTGGAGCCGAAAACTGTTCTACGTAAAAGATGAGCGGCTTCATCAAATGTCCAGGGACCAGTATATGGTGAGAGTAGAGGCATTACTATTTCTTGAGGATATTTTAGTATATAAGCTTTATTCCATCCAGCGCAAAATCTTAGTTTTGATTTTCATGAAAGAGGCCAACTATTGCTATCGTAATAGCAATATACAATATTTAATACATATTATACCCTTTACGAAGTGGTTTGGAACTTCATCTGCCCGGTTAAGTAGATTTCCGACACGGTGCGAGGGATGATTGAGCCGGCGAGATGGGTTGCAGAAGAGCGAGGATCGGTGAGCCAATTAACCTACTTAGGGACTTTAGCTCTTCCCATCCGAATAGGAAATAATCATTTCACTATTCTTATTTCATAATTGAAAAATGAAGCTTTTGATTTTAGCTCTGCATCTAACATAAATGACTCTGTAATCCAGATATACCTTTCAAAGTCACCATTTTTACTAATCTCCACCCGTGACTTATCAACATCTTTCCTAGATTTTAAACGAATTTCATTAATCGCTTTCTCTTCTTCACTTAAATGCTTTTCGAACATCTTGTAAAGACTAGACCCAAAGTCTTCATTTCGTGAAATGACATCTTGAACATCCTCTGTAATCTGAATATTCATGCTTGAATCTGGGTTAATTTTTCTTGTAGATTGAAATGTATATTCTATTGGTTTTTCATTTCCTGATACTGATAATTTATAAAGTAAGGTATCTTGATCATTAGTTGGAATAATCAAATCATAAAGGGAAAAAACATGATACATATGTGATGTAAGTGAAGTTGAGAATTGATCAATACTATCATTACCAATCATTTCTATCCATCTAATTAAATGTTTCTTCATAAATTTATCCTCGGAAGATTCTATACATTCAATCCTTTTTTCATAATTACTTATTAAGAACGCCCCAATTAATTCAGGTTCAAGGAACGAAAGCTCATTGCTAGATATTTTTCTTGAAATTTTAAGAATAGGGAATGTATCCACTTGCTTTGATAGGTAGTTACATTGACGACCAAATAAAATTTTTGCCCAGTTGAAATCACTGAGTTCAATTTCATATTTTTCAATTTCTAAAGTACTATTGGTTCTTTTTATTCCAATCGTATCGCATTTTAACTTCGTTATTTCTATTTCTCCATCTCTTATTTCAATATCCTTTTCCGTTACTTCAAAATATTGCATTTCAGGTTCTCCAATGATAAAATCTAACTTTTCATATCCTGAATTTGAAATAATGATGGTGTCATAATTAATAATCTGGCTTTTAACTGTACAAAATTGAACCGTAATAAAAAGTAAGCATAAAATTCTCTTATTCATTTGAAGATTAATTTCAGTTAACTATTGAGAAGAGCTTTCATTCTTCAAAACAATATCTTTTGCCGGATGCTGATATCGTTGAAATAATCTATAAGCTAGATATAAAGATATCAAGGTTCCCAAAACTAGGATTCCGAATCGTTTTACCATCTTACCGACTGCTCTCTAACAAAATAAATTCCAGGCCTGCGAACTGAGCGCTTTGAAGTTGAAGTTGAGGCCCGCCCGTTCCGGCAACGGACTGGCTGCAGTTGAGGTTGAAAAAGAGATTTTATAACTCCCAAATCTCCCTCTAATAAACCTCCCCCCTATTCGCCCTTAAGGTATTCATCAACAAAGAAGTCACCGTCATAGGTCCTACGCCTCCCGGCACCGGCGTAATGTAAGAGCACTTCGTTGCCACTGCTTCAAAGTCCACATCCCCTACCAAGCGATAACCCCGTTTCCTCGTTTCATCATCCACTCTGTTAATTCCAACATCAATTACCACTGCCCCTTCTTTCACCATATCTCCTTTCAAGTATTCCGGAATACCCAAGGCTACAATAATAATATCTGCCCGGCGACAATGACTGGCAATGTTTTTTGACCGGCTATGACATAAAGTAATCGTTGCATTTCCAGGAGAGGCTTTTCGCGAAAGTAGAATACTAATTGGTGTTCCAACAATATTACTACGTCCAAGGACAACGCATTCCTTTCCTTCTACTTCTATGTTGTATCGGTCTAACATTTGGAGAATACCGAATGGAGTTGCAGGTAGATAACAATCCAAACCTTGTGCCATTCGGCCAAAATTGACCGGATGAAAACCATCTACGTCTTTCGCTGGATGGATGGCCAAGGTTACCTTTTCCTCATTGATGTGCTTTGGCAAAGGAAGCTGTACAATGAAACCATCTATGGCATCATTATTATTCAAATCGTCAATTATTTTCAACAAGGCTTCTTCAGTTATATCTCCCTCTTCTTTTATCAACGTCGATTCAAACCCACATTGCTCGCAAGAACGTACCTTGTTTCGAACATAGGATTGGCTCGCTGCATTGTCACCGACTAATACGGCTGCTAAGTGCGGTACACGCTCTCCCTTAGCGGCGATGGCAGCTACTTTCTCAGCAATTTCAGTTTTAATGGTGTTCGCTAGTTCTTTACCCTTGATTAGTTCCATGTATGTTATTTTTAAGGTGGAGTTAGTGTAATAAGGCCGCAAAGGTAAGGAACAAAGCGAATAGCAAGGAATCAAAGCTGCCAAATTTTAGACGAATCTAGCAAAATAAAACCCGCCTTAAAACAAGCTTTTTCTCAGCGCCGTTATTATGATGTAACAAAACGAAGCAAATTGAACAATCTACGCTACATATTCTTATTTTCATTTCTGTATGGAAATCTCTTTGGACAAAATCTAATTCCAAACCCTAGTTTTGAAGATGTCAATGTCTGCCAGAAATACAACGAGCCCTGTAGCCCAAAAGCATGGCGCTCCACTTTGTTAAAAGGCTTTGTCTATGGTGAATATCTGGGAGAGAAAAAATCGAAAAGCCACGATCCGATTATTCCACCAGATGGCAATCGTTACATTTCCCTAAGGATGTTTAATAAAGGGAAGGCCAATGATCGAACTTTTGTGCAAGTGCCTTTACTTTGCCCATTAGAGAAAGGTCAAGATTATCAAATTTCGTTTCAATTTTATAGTCCGGTTTATCACATTGAGCATATTGGGATGACTTTCACTAACGAAATGAAAATTCATAAAAACAACAAGGCCATCTTGGAATTAGACCCCTCTATACTATTTCCAATTGATTTTAAACTAAAGCATCGAACTTGGCAAACAGCAGTAGTTAATTATATTGCCACAGGAGAAGAAGTTGGACTTATCCTTGGCAATTTCCAATCTGATGAGCAAACAAAAATCAAGGCCCTTTTCAAAACAAAACGAA
>CAZDTI010000437.1:0-7202 GCA_964508085.1 uncultured Saprospiraceae bacterium
TCATCTACCCCGATTTAATACAAAAAACAACAACATGATCAAGCGAGTAACCGTATACTGTGCTTCAAGCAATAAGATAGCAGCTAAATATTTTGAAGGCGCAAAAGAGATTGGGCGCATTCTTTGTCAAGAACAGATACAAGTCGTCTTTGGAGGAGGTGGAAGTGGATTAATGGGAGCGTTGGCCACTGCTGTATTAGAGAATGGTGGAAAAATTACCGGAATCATGCCTCATTTCATGAAAGAGGTGGAGTGGCAACATCCAGGCGTTAGTGATTTCCAATTTGTAGAAGATATGCATGAACGGAAAAAACGATTCTTGATAGATACGGATGCCTTGATTGCCTTGCCTGGTGGAACAGGCACTTTTGAAGAGCTCTTTGAGGCCATTACCTTAAAGAAACTAGGGAAATTTACTAATCCCATCATTATATTCAATCAAGGTGGCTACTACGATCCGCTTTTAGAAATGATGGAGCGCTGTATTGATGAAAAATTTATGGGAGAGCAACACCGTGGTATTTGGTCGGTCATTTCAAAACCATCGGAATTGATTGCTGCAATTGAAGGAGCTGAAGAATGGGGAGAAGATGCTATTTCTTACGCGAAAGCTTAAATGAACTATTAACCGTTAACCTAAACTGTTAACTTTCCTACTGACGCTTTGAAAAATGATTGATCGTAAAACAAGTTTATGACGTATCATAGTTGGGGACTTCAAAGAGGTGTATTTTGGAATAACAAACAACTTAAAACCAACAACAATTCAAATAAAAAATGAAAGAACTTACAGAAGATAATATGCGATATATCCATAGAGACATCAGTTGGTTGTCTTTTAATGAGCGTGTATTGCAAGAGGCGAAAGATCCTTCAGTCCCTTTATTAGAACGGGTGAAATTTATGGCCATTTATTCTAGCAATCTTGGGGAATTCTTCCAAGTACGAGTAGCCAATCTCATGAACCTCGTTCGAATAGGAAAAAAGACAAAAGCAAAATTGGACTTTGAACCTAAAACGGTTTTGAAAAAGGTATTGAAGATTGTGAATAATCAGCAGGTGGAATTTAGTCGCATCATGAGAGAGGAATTGATACCGCAACTAGAGATTGAAAAAATCAAACGGATGCGGTACGATCAGTTGAATGAGGAACAACGTGAATTTGCCGATGACTTTTTCCATCAAAATTTACTCCCATTCGTACAACCGGTACTTTTAGTAAAAGGAAAGATCAGACCTTTTTTGAATAACGGTGCCTTATATCTGGCGCTTCTCTTGCAGGATAAAGAAAAACCAAAAAGTGCAACAGAATATGCATTGGTTAAAGTTCCATCTGATCACTTTAACCGCTTTATAAAATTACCATCTTCTTCTAAAAGAAACGACATCATCATGTTGGATGATATTGTTCGATATTCTTGTAGTTACCTCTTTCCTGGTTATGTTATCCTGGGGACTTATTCGATCAAGTTGACCCGAGATGCGAAGCTTTATATTGATGATGAATTTACAGGAAATCTCCTGCAGAAAATAAAAAAGAGCCTCAATAAAAGAGATGTTGGCCCTCCTGCCCGACTCGTATATGACCGGAGCATGCCTACTCCCTTACTCGAGTTTTTGAGAGATATGTTTGAACTGGAAGACCACAATTTACTATCAGAAGGTCGGTATCATAACAACTTTGATTTGTTCAAATTTCCGAGTTTTGGACTAGACCATCTGAAACAAGAAAAACTTCCGCCAATCCATTATAATTCTTTAGAAAAGAAATCAAAAGACTTCTTCAGATCCCTTACGGAAAAGGATCACCTTTTGCATTTTCCTTACCATTCCTATGAATCTGTTATCCGCTTTTTTGAGCAAGCTGCCAAAGACCCTGATGTGACCCATATTAAAATTGTACAATATCGGGTGGCTAAGAAATCACGGATTATGCGCGCGCTTCTTGACGCGGTAAAGTCAGGTAAAAAAGTTACTGCTTTTATTGAGGTCAAAGCTCGTTTTGATGAAGAGAATAACTTGGTTTGGGGTGAAAAATTAGAAGCTGCTGGAGTAAATGTTCACTACAGTTTTCCAGGCTTGAAAGTGCATTCTAAAATTGCATTAGTCAGAAGAAAAGAAAAGAAAGGAATAAAGGATTATGTCTTTTTGAGTACGGGAAATTTCCATGAAGACACCGCTAAAGTGTATGGAGATTTGGGATTATTCACCAGCGATTCGCGATTAACAACTGAAGTAGCTCGTGTATTTTCTTTTTTAGAAACCGTCAAAGTACCCAATAAAAGTTTCAAGCATTTATTGGTTGGACATTTTAATCTTAGGGAAGATTTGAGTGACATGATACAAAACGAAATTAAGAATGCCGAGGCGGGCAAATCAGCCGCTATCGTACTGAAAATGAACAGCTTGCAAGATCCAAAGATGATTTTGCAGTTATATCAGGCCAGTAATGCTGGTGTAAAAATCGATTTGATTATCAGAGGAATTTGTTGTCTTGTACCTGGCATAGAAGGTATGAGTGAGAATATCCACGCCATTAGTATTGTAGATCGCTTTTTGGAACATGCACGTATTTTCGTTTTCCATAATAATGGTAAGGAAAAGATCTATCTGTCCTCTGCCGATTTCATGACAAGAAATTTGAGCTATCGAATTGAAACCGCTTTTCCAATTTATGATCCGACCCTACAAGCAGAGATCAAAGACTATATTGATCTTCAATTCCGAGACAACACCAAAGCAAGACTATTTGATCAAAAACAGAAGAACGAATACCTAATTGGCGATACTAAGAATTCGCATAATGCGCAATGGGAAACCTATAAGTATGTGATGAAGCGGGAAGAGAAACGGTAAAAAAGATCTAGAATGTGAATTTCGAAAACGGAATATTGAGTTAGCTACTTTCGTAAAAAACCTGCGATACAAAGAAAATTCAATATTCCGTATCTACCTTCCTAAAAAAGATCTTTGATTAATCCTCCTCTTCAAAGTCATCGTCATCTTCGAATTCCTCATCCAAAGCAGCTTCATCCAATTGGTCAGTCAAGGATAAGACCCAACTGATCACCTTGGGGCTGAGGTATTTCGCAATACCTGTCTTGCGTAAGGCCGTCTTCAATATCTTGACATTTTTGTAGCCAACCTTTTGAGCCTCCGCCATTTCAATATATTCTTCCCATTCTTCATGAGTCACCATATCAAAACGGGCGCGCATGATGTCGAGGTCTGTAGGATCGTTGATGTCGTATGTGGGCATTGGATTGGTGATTTGTAGGTTTGTTTTTGACTGAAGAATTATACGATTTTATTGGAGCATTGTTACTTCGTATAATGATTACTTAAATAACTATTCAAGGAGAGATAAATCAAGCACAGTCAGTTTACTTCCTTGGGTAAAATATAGTTTGCCTCCCTTTACTGTAAAAACGGAGTCTGTATTCAAGGTGGCTATTTTCTGCCCATTTCCATTAATAATCAAAGCAGTTTTATTATCTGACAAAATTTTTAGTGATCCAAAGGCAGCGATTTGATTCCAGATATTTTCTACTAATTTAACTTCTTGTTCATCAAGGTTTTTATCCAGGCGATAAATCGTGTTTTTATTTGTAATCAAATGATAATCTCCAGGATAGTAATCTGTTGTTTTAGTAAACAAACCATCTCCATGCGCTGTAAAATTATTGTTATCCAAAAAACCAATAAACTTCTCTCTTTTTAAGATGGGGAAGTCGTATGACTTCAGTTGCTTATCTTTTGTTATTTTAAGCAGTTTGTTTTTGGCTATTACGACAACCTGATCATCCCTTATCTTAGAGTCCGATATCACTTCATCCGTAAAAGTGTTGAATGGAAATCTAATGATCTTCTCCCCCGTTTCTGCATCAAATGCGAAGAATCCGGCTTTACCATATCTAACCGTTTTCCTTGTAGAAAAAGCAGTTCCACTATTCACCATGTATAACAAATCTCCCTTTAGGGCTAAAGAGGCATGGCTACTCAATTCATCCTCTCTTAGTGTTGACCATATTACATTACCCTCTTTGTCTAATTTAAAAATTTGATATCTTGAAGCATAATAAATATAATCCCCATCCAGTAATATATTCGATTCAACTCCACGGATTTTAGTAATCATATTATCTGGATCGTCACTATTCCCCCCAATTGGTATCGCTATCATAACTCCTATCACCCCAAAACCAATTGGAATATTTAACCCTAAGCCTATTGATAAAAAACTTAATTGATTTATATCACTAACTTGTTCTCCTGTAACTGCTTCCATACTCCAACCATCTCCATTTTCTATATTTATACTATGAAGCCCCGATGCAGATAGCAATAATACAGAATCACTTAAATGTACACACTCACTTACGCCGAATTTACGATCCACTCTTTCTTTCCACAAAACGGTATTAGTATTCAAATCAACGCCATGTAATATACTTGGATCTACTACGGCCCTTTTATCATAACCAATACCAAGGTTGTTCGATGGAGAAACATAAAAGATGTCTTGAGCGATCTCTTTTGATACAATACCTGTTTTATGGTCTATCAAAAATGTCCTGTCCTTATAAATTTTCTCTTTAATGATGACACCCGGAAAATGTTTGATCTTATCTTCTTCATATGACATTTTCTTTGTCCAAGCGACAGTATCTGACTTCAGATCCAAGTATAAAAGAGTTCCACTGTCAACAGGTTTCTTTTTTCGCTTGCTCAAACCTCTAAGCTGTACCAACGCAGCTTGAAGTAAGGTGTCTATGTAGAAATCTTCGACCCGTTCTCCGAGCTTATAAGCTATACCTTTTATATCTTCTCCAGTTAAAACGCTTTTGATGATAACCTCCTCTTTATCGACCAATTGAGCTCTAACAGAAACACTTAGATAAAAAAAACAGAATAGAAAAACATACTTCATGGGTTGAAATCTCATATAGCTTTATTTTAAATTTAAAGATCCAAAAATAGGAAAAGACAGATAAATCCAATGGCAATTGACCACTAAATAATTTTTAGAATCAATTTTAGTTCTTCACTAGTTAAATATTGCTTTTTGCAATCACCAAACGACTGATTACATAGAAAAATAACACTAGATCACTTCACTAAAAACAATAGCATAAATTCCTTATCTTTGCAGCCGTTTTAAGGTAAGGACTACCATTTCACCATTAACTTATAACCATAACAATGGACGCACTCAAAAAATACAACAAAGAACACAAAGATCGTTTCCTCTCCGAACTACTTGATTTACTGCGAATTCCTTCCATCAGTGCGGATTCAGCCTATGACAAGGATGTTAAAAAAACAGGAGAATTTGTCGCTAAAAAGTTGAAAGAAGCTGGAGCTAAAAAAGTAAAATTACATAAGACTGCAGGTCATCCAATTGTGTACGGAGAATACATCGTTGATAAAAAACTACCTACTGTCCTAGTCTATGGCCACTATGATGTTCAACCACCTGACCCATTGGAATTGTGGGATTCCCCTCCTTTTGAGCCAGTTATCAAGAAGACAAAGCTGCATCCTCAAGGTGCCATCTTCGCTCGCGGTGCTTGTGATGATAAAGGTCCAATGTATATGCATGTTAAAGCTTTCGAGGCGATGATTGCGGAAAAGACACTACCATGTAATGTAAAATTCATGATCGAAGGAGAAGAGGAAGTTGGTTCTGTGAATTTGGAAGCGTTTTGCAAAAAAAATAAAGCGCTCTTGGCTTGTGACGTGGTCTTACTTTCTGATACTTCTGTGATTGCCAACAATGTACCTTCTATCACAACTGGACTTCGTGGCTTGAGTTATTTAGAAGTGGAAGTAACTGGACCAAATCGTGATCTGCATTCTGGGGTTTATGGTGGTGCTGTTGCCAATCCGATCAACATTCTTAGCCAGATGATTGCTTCCATGCAAGACAAAAACAATAAAATTACAATTCCTGGCTTTTACTCGGACGTTGTAACTGTTTCTAAGAAAGAGCGGACAGCTATGAATAAGGCGCCTTTTAGTCTAAACAAATACAAAAAAGATTTGGGCATTAAGGACATCCGTGGTGAGAAAGGATATACGACTTTGGAAAGAACTTCTATTCGTCCAACGCTTGATGTAAATGGTATCTGGGGCGGTTATATTGGCGAAGGAGCGAAAACGGTTTTACCTTCCAAGGCATACGCTAAAATTAGTATGCGTTTGGTACCAAATCAAGATCCAGATAAGATCACTAAGTTGTTTAGCAAATACTTCAAATCGATTGCTCCGGCTTCTGTAAAAGTGAAGGTTACCCCACATCACGGTGGTGAGCCTGCTGTAACGCCTACCGATTCTGTTGCTTATAAAGCTGCGGCAAAAGCGATGAAAAAAACCTACAAGAAAGAGCCTTTACCACAGCGTTCCGGTGGTTCTATTCCGATAGTAGCGCTTTTTGAAAAAGTACTTAAGGCTAAGTCTGTTTTGCTTGGGTTCGGGTTGGATTCAGATTCTATTCACTCTCCAAATGAGCATTATGGTTTGTTCAATTACTATAAAGGGATTGAGACGATTCCTTATTTCTTTGAGTACTTCGCAGAAATGTCTGCGGATAAGAAAAAATAAATGATTATTTGAGGCTCAAATATAATTGACTTTAGAAACGTTTGAGCTAAGATAATTGAAAACCATTTTGCAACATAAAGTAAAAACTAATAATCTTTCAACATGAAAAAATTAACATTCTTATTATTAATTCTATCGGTTCAATTCATGAGCTGCTCGCCAAAGAAATCGGCAGTAGTAGCAGCAGTGGATACACCGACAGCTATTTCAACAACCACTACTACAACTACGACAACTATGAAAGTAGATTCTGTAAGTTACAGCTTGGGCGTTTTGCTCGCTAAAAACTTAATGCAACAAGGTTTTGACAACCTAAATTCAAAGGACTTATCCGCTGCGATTGACGATGTTTTATCGGGTAAGCAAACTATGGTTTCTCCAACAGAAGCCAATGATATTGTAATGCAATACCAACAAGCTAAGGCAAAAGAAAAAGAAGCTGCTGATGCTCTTAAGTATGCAGGTAATAAAGACGAAGGCGCTAAATTCCTTGCAGCAAACAAAGAGCGAGAAGGGGTAACCACCACGGATAGCGGTTTGCAGTATGAAGTAATGACTCAAGGCGATGGTGCAAAGCCAACTCCTTCTGACAAAGTAAA
>CAZDTI010000438.1:0-7202 GCA_964508085.1 uncultured Saprospiraceae bacterium
AAAATCATGAAATCAAGAAACTATTTTTCCGTTCTTCTAATCGGTTGTATTGCTTTTTTATCCAGTGCATTTGTAAACCCTAACAATATTATTACGGATAGTGCTGAAGCAGCTACGGATAGTCCAACTTTCGTAGAATTTCTAAGCCTCTTTGAAAAAGTGGAAATGCCTTTCGAAATCGGCTTAGATGATTTCGACAAATATCAAAGCCAAAATACTTCTATAATCTCAAAGAAGAAATCAAAAAGAAGAAGCTTAGGGACAGATGAGCAAACCCTTAGACAATTTCTTCAAGATGACCTTTACATCTCTAGAATGGGGCCTCCTGCCTTAATTCCTGTAGCTCGATTTTATGCAGATGAAGGAACCATAGCTATTATCTATGGTACGTCTCGTCGAGGATTTGTGGCTTCTACTGATACTCAATTCAAACTAGCCCTTTTTGACTTGAAGGGCAACAAACTTCCTAATCAAAAGGAAGAATTGAGAATGCGGAATCAATCTTTTCTACTTGGACAGTATTCCACTTATGGCAACACACAAACTTTTAGCATTGATGCGAACGGAGTAATTGTTCAAAAGACATACAAAGTAATTTGGAAGAATGACCTTAGGAAGAAAGGGACTACAGACAATGAAATCACCGATTATGTTTTAGAAAAAATAGAGCAATTCCAGATTGAAGAAGAAGGTATTGTTGCGGCCAAGACGGGTGAAGGTTCGAAGGATAGAGCTAGTATTGATTAAAAGGTAGATGATATTATAATATGTAGTAGATAAGGTTTTTAATTAATTTAGATTCTTATCTACTACATTTTCTATACAGAGTTCAATACATTCGTTTAAGAACTTTTTATTAACGAAACGAACGACATGAAACAATTTACCCTTTTATTCTTCTTACTCATTGTAGCTTGCAGTACGTCCAAAAACAATTCAACTAAACTTAATTCTGCTTCAACAGAACAAGTATTTGTAGCCAATCAAACCAATGGATTACCCGGGAAATGTTATCAGAAAATGATGTTAGAAAGTGAAAGGGTATGGACTGAGGTTTTATGTCAGAATAAAATCACGAAGGGGATTATACGACAGATCCAAGCTGACTTAACGCGATTAGGTTATGAGATACAGGACACAGAAACTACAAAGGCCAATTTCGGCATTACAACCAAAGCAGCTGTTAAGGAATTTCAAATTAAAAATAAGATGGCATTCGGAGGTTTAGATTGGGCTACGATTAACAGACTAAGGACTCAATAACTGAAACAACAAATCATTTCTCAATGAAAAAAACATTTTCCACAACAGTATGGATTACAGTAACCTGTTTATTCTCTTGGTTAATGTTCGGGATCGTAATTCCATATAGCAGTTGGAAATGGGATGTTGACTTTTTACAAACCAAGCAAATCATCATTCATCTGGATCATTATCGGTTTTCATTCTACGCTCATATTTTTAGCAGTTTGGTTATCTTGTTTAGTGGAGGCTTCCTTTTTGTAGATGTTTTGTTGAGGAAGTGGCCATTGGTGCATCGTCGGTTGGGAAAACTCTATGTTGCTTTATTATTAGGAGTTGCTGCGCCATCAGGATTTGTGATGGCTTTTTACGCCAACGGAGGATGGATGGCAAAAATAAGTTTCCTAATCTTGACTCCGTTGTGGTGGTGGTTTACTTACAAAGGTTTACAAACAGCAAGGTCAGGGCTATTCAAAGCTCACCGGAAATGGATGTTGCGAAGTTATGCCCTGACCTTATCGGCTATTACACTACGATTGTTTCAAATGGTTTTAGGGTATTACTTTTACATGGATCCAGCGTTTCAATATATTTTTGTGTCCTGGACCAGTTGGATTTTTAATCTGATTGTCATAGAATTATGGATTAGAAAGCCTATTCTACCAAAATTTTCCCTGTCCATTTTCCATCTACCGTTAAAATCTGATAAGCGTATACACCCGTAGCCAAGTTCAAATCATCCAAGGAAGCATCTCCTCGCAAATCAGCCATATAGACGACTTTTCCCTTTTGGCTGTATAAGAGTAATCTATATTCTCCTTGTGCAGATGTGCGAATTTCTAAAGCAGCATTATCTGGTAATGGATTTGGAAAAAGCCGCCACTCATTTGGCAAAGCATCTATTGTTACAGATCGAATGAGGGAGAAAGTTATCGTACCGTCAAAATCATATTGCTTCAATCGATAGAAATTTTCACCACGCACGGGGTTGGCATCCGTTGCTTTATAGGCAAAATCACCTGAACCAAACTTAGCTGTAACCTTACCGACTTTTTCAAAATTGGAACCATCCGTGCTTCGCTCTATTATAAAATGAGAAACTTCTTCCGTTTGAAAAACAGACCAATGTAAGTCTACTGTTTTATCTGGTTCTAATACAGCGATAAAGCTCTTCCATTCTACCGGTAAGACCTCATTAGAAGTGATAGAAAATTGGCTAAAAGACGTAATGTTGTTTCCTGTTGAAAAGGATACAGCACCACTACTCCCCTCAACAATTTCATCTGCTGTATCTTGTGCAGTTGGCCAGGTCATGCCGTCAGCATTGGAAGGTCTTTTGTATAAAAAATAGCTATTAGCGACCGCTCCTGAAGGAACACTGTAATCAGCAAAACTTATTTGATCAAGGGCTGAGAATGTTGTATTCGTTCCATAATTATTGACAACCCAATAAACACCATTGTCTTCTTCTCCGTTGGGAATGACATCCGGCGATTGGTTGATTCTTGTTACGCACAATTCGCCGTCAGGATAAGTTCCACTATTTGGAAAATTTAACGTAAGTCCAGTGTTATCAAAAACATATTCTCCTCCGCTGTTTACCGTCATTCTTTTAGAATACCCTCCACCAAAAGGTCCCGTACTCGTACTTCTTCCTGCAGTTCCGACTAGTGACATATGCCTGGAAGCTTTTCTATCTAGCAGCACCCCTGTGTCTTCATTCACCTGATAATAAGATACCAAATTGGGTTGTTCACTTGGCACAAGGGTCAGATGCATCAATTCTCGTATCTCATTCTGCGTCAACGCTTTATCCCAAACTGTTGCTTCATCTATCAAACCATTAAAACGTCGCGCTGTGCTATTTGGGTCATAGCCTAAAATGATTGGAGAATCAAAGGCTTCCGCATTATGCCCTGAGTTGTTTGTCACTCCTACTCCATTCATGTAAATGGTTGCCGCAGATGGTGTTATTACCAATGCCACATGTGTCCAAGTATCCGCTGGAACGGTATGTCCAGTGTTAAAACCCCAGTTTCCTCCATCCCAATGATAGCGAATATTCATATCATCTCCGAAACCAATTCCTGCCGTAGAAGAACCTCCTCTCATAAACATAAAAGGCGCCCAACTATTTTGGTTCGCATCTGCTTTTACCCAACAAGTGAACGTTACTGTATTGGAATTCAGATTCAAATTTCCATTGGCAGTGGCATGTCCTGATTGATCTAAACTTAGTGCATTTCCAGGAATGGTATCCGCTGAACAACCTGCGGTGAGACTTACCTCAATACTTTTAGAAGAACCTCCGTTTATTGTTAGCGTCGCGGTATAATTTCCTGGATTTCCAAAGACTACTCTAGGATTTCTAATAGTTACATCATCGACGTATTGTGGCGTTGGAGAAAAAGACCAAGACCAACTTGCTCCACTATGATCAAAAACAGAATAGTCGTCAAAGTAAAAAGTATCCCGATCACAGAATGCCTCTAATTTATCAACTGTCGGCTGAGCAATTGGACTACCAGTTTCCTCCATGTCCGCTTCCCACAAACCGCGATGATAGGTCGCCAATCTCACTTTACTATCTCGATAAAATGGTATAAAACGATTGATTCTTGCACGAACCGGAAGATTATCAGAGCAGGCTTGCCAATCCGCTTCACTATCACTTCGATAAAAAACACCAAAGTTAGAAGCCCAATAAAGTCCATCATCTGTTCCAGCAATATGAAGAAGTTGTTCGGTATAATGACCATCAAGTGTGTTTGTTGTTAGATTGGTCCAACTATTCCCACCATCACTACTTTCAAAGACTTTATTTGTGTTATTATCTCCAATACTCCATGCTAGCCAAATTTTATTTTCATCGGTTGCACTCATCGTAATAAAGGCTCCATTGTTGGTTGCACCAGATGGGGAATTGGTTTGTGTAAAAGTAGCACCACCGTCAGTTGATTTATATAACTTAGTTGGACTGTCTCTGTGTAACACATAAATTACATCCGGGTTGGATCGACTTACTTCGATACCTGTTACGAAATCATCTGTTTGAGAACCAAAGGTGTATAAGGTTGTCCAAGAGATTCCTCCATCCTCTGATTTCATTAATTTATTTTCACTACCTAAATATAAATGATTGTAACATCTGGGGTCAGGAACCAATTCTGAAGAGTTCTCATTGTTTCCTGCATAGCCTTGATTTGGGTAAGCTGTAAAAGAAAAGCTGGACGTTTCTCCACTAATGCCATTTGGCAAAATCTTTGGGTTAATATCGGAATGCATCACCTTACGTCCACCAGAAGGATGAACATAACCCGTTGGTGCTTCTGCCCCTCCCAATCGAATGTATTGTCCAGAAGGATAAACGCCTAAAATCGTCGCTGAGTTACCGTTATGATAGCGGCCTCCAGTCAAAATGTCCTCATTCCAACCACCATCAAAACCCCAATAATCGGAAGCTGCAATTCCCCTGTTTAGCGCAACATGTGTTGAAAAATCTGCTGCATATTTATTCAATCCACCATCAGAGGAAACCCAAACTTCATCGTTGATAATGTCAATGTCCTGAATGTCTGGATGTTGCCAACCTGGCCCTCCGCCATAACCACCCCAGTGTGTAAAAGTCGCGCCCCCATCTTCTGATTTAAACATATTGAGAAAGCCGACTAGGAAGTTATCCGCATTCGTATCCGAGACATCTAAGGCCATATTATAAAACCCTTGATTGTACTGACCTCCATCTACCGCATATTTTTGATCATCATTAAACCAAAAAGTTACTAAGCAAGTATGGTCATCTGCATATGGCGCTCCTGGCCCACCATTGGCATTTGCATTTGGTAGCGACCAACTTTCACCAGCATCATCTGAGCGATAAACCCCAAGGTAATTGTTGTCCATTCCCTCATCATTGTATTGACCGATTAACGCAGCGTATACTCTATCCGGATCTGCATCAGAAACGCCTAATTTGGCTCCATTGTCGGTGTTATCTGAAGTATCATTAGCAGAAGCATCAATCCAACCACTATCTTTTAAAGTCCAGGTTTGCCCTTGATCTGTCGATTTGAAGAACTCACAAATTTTTGTAGTTGGATTGGTTTTCAACAAAAACAACGTATTTGCATCATTCGTTTTTATCTCGATGTCCCAGCAATAATCGGTGAAGATAGTTGTCCAACTCGCACCACCATCTGTTGATCGATGCAGGCCTATGTCGTTAGTGACTAGGATGATTTGATTGTTGGAGGGGTTTATCGAAATTCTTGTTACCCTGTTTCCTGGATAGTTGGTCAGTTCGTCCCAAGTAAGTCCAAAGTCTATTGATTTATACAGTCCGTTGGTTCCGCTCTTATTTTCACCATAGTAAATAATCTGGTCGTTAGTTGGATCAATCGCAATGTCTCCAGAGTTTCCAAAATCATAACCATCTGAAACGTTTGTCCAGTTTTCACCCTTATCAGTACTGCGAAAGATAGCTCCTCCTTCTGTTCCACAAAACAAGGTGTTCGCATTGGTCACAGACTGTTCGAAATTAAAAATATTTTCCTGCCAGGAGACGGGGAAGGTTTCTCCTTCTGCAATAGTTTCAAAAGGTCCAATACTTGTCCAAGTGGTTGAACGGGCTGTGTCGCTTTCGCGAAGCTCTTTCCATTCTCGAAGTGTATTGCTTTCCGCCACGAAATTTGGAGGAGACCAAAATCCAGCTTCTGTAACATTACTGTTAACAGCTCTCCGCCAATGTTTATAATATTTAGTGTGGTAAGTCAATTCCGTAGGATTTTCCTTACGCCAAATGGTGTAAGCACTATCTACTTTGGAAACATTGGGTAGGCTATTGTACATTTCCTGCGCCCAATATGGAGCGTTTGCAATCACAAAAGCAGGCGGTTTTGGTCGCTGTGTATCTGGTCGCTCTAACTGAGCAAAAATATTGGAAATTGAAAGAAAGAAGAATAGAAAAATAAAGTTTGCTTTGGTGAAATTCATGTAAGAAATGATTGCACTGTAGTAGTGGGTGAAACAATGAGCGTTTCGGGGTTGGATTGATATTCAATTCAATAACTGCTTTCAAATAACAAGTCTTCAAAAACGCAGCCAACTGACAGTTCAAAAATATCCTTTATATTTATAATCGGTAATATTTAAACTGATTTTCCATTATTATTGGGGTATTATGACCAATTTTAGAACAAAAACAACAATCATGACCTTAACCAAGCTTTGTTTTTCCATCTTCTGCCTTCTCTTATTTTTTACGATCAATTCTTGTTTTTCAAATAAATCAAGCATCGAAGACAACTCGAAGCTATTAGCACAATGCTGGACGCATTCTTATGAAGACAATATCGATGAGCGCCAGACTTATCTGGCCTGTGATGCTAAGGACTTTCCTCCGAGTAGATATAGAGCTCGTTTTACATTAGCAAAAAACGGGACTTGCACCTTTTCTGTTTTAGCAGCAAACGACGCACATACCGAAGATACAGGAACCTGGACTTATGATTCGGAGACTAAGACTTTGGTTATTAAAGGAAGCAACGGAGCTGTTGCCCAAACTTACGTAATAGATTTGTTAGAACAGGAGCGAATGCTAATAAACTAATCATTTTGTAGGACTGAGGTTCTAAAACCTAAGTTTAGAATCTCAGTCCTACTTCTCATCTAGTATATTAGTTAAAGTCTCTGAAGAAGCATTTTCTTTGTTTCTTCAAATCCACTTGTTATCAATTGATAATAGTATATTCCATCGCTGGTCAAGTCTGATTTAGAAACTAGCACCTCATTGTAACCGGCATCATAATTTTGACTTACCACATGAACCAATCTTCCAGACAAATTATAAAACTTCATCGTTGCTTTTTGCGCTCTTGGCAAATAAAAACCGACAGTGGTTGATTCTTTAAATGGATTCGGCTTGTTATCGTATAATACAAATGTATTGTTAACTTTCTTGT
>CAZDTI010000439.1:0-7201 GCA_964508085.1 uncultured Saprospiraceae bacterium
AGAAGGCAAGGTATTTCCACCATTCGCTTCATCATCAAAAAAGGCAAAGCAAGACCCATTCATAGAGTTACTCGCCCAGGCATTACTATTGTCTATAAAGCCAAACTGCCAATCAACCAGTCCTTCTACTATTGTAGTAGACCAACCCGGTGCGGGTTCACAATCATTGAAGTCTTGAGAAAGCACCACGGTTTGGGCGCTCGAAGAAGGCAAACTAATAAATAACAATACAATTGCAAGAAACAAGTATTTTAATCTGACGAAAAGCAATGCGTATAGGTTTTTCATAATTTTGGAGCTAAGTAACCACAATAAGGCTAACCGGTTATTCGAAGATAATACTTATTTATGAGATGTCTTTCATTCGTTATAGCTGTCAACCGACAACTCCTAAAAAAGTACAACAAAGAACCACTTTTTAAAATAACATATCAAACTTAAATATACGTTTTGTAAAAAATTTATCGAATGATTGTAAATTTGAAAAATAAAAAAGCTGTTGCGAAATAATAACTCTGTGATGGAGTTAAAATTCTGTCAAAAGAAGAAGATTTTTATACTTCGTCGATTTTTGGTTATATTTTAGAGGAGTTTTGGGAATGATTTAGATTTCGGGGTACTTACTATTAATGAAGCTGAGATTAATATTTTAAAAAATGCATTGCTATTACATTTGATTTCTCGTTAAGTTTCTATGATTTTTCAGGTATTAGTGGGGCGGGCAGATCTCCCCTTTAGGGGCCGGGGGCTGCGCTGAAATTCGCATTTGTAATGCTACAATATAGTAGCAGGCAGGTTTTGGGCACTTTTGGCCGACTGCAAAAGAACCTCGCCGAAGGCCTTCCGAAATATTCGATTTCAAAAATAGATCTGATATAAAAGACAATAACCGTGCAAAGACCATTGAAGATAATACGAAAAGGTGCCGCTCCTAGGGAGCTCTAAAAACATCGCTTCTACGAAGCTACAAAGATATCGGTCCTAGCGGAGCTGAAACAACAATAGCAACAACAAGTAAACAATACCAGGACAGACAAGCTTCCAACAAAGCCATAAGTCCTGACTTAATAAAACACAACACACTACATTCACCACCATCAACAAAATAAAAACACCAGCCTCTTATGGTACTACAAAACTGCGCCGTTACAGAAATAGCACCCTTCACCGGGCAATGGAACCGCCAGCGCGTAATGCACCTCTATCGACGCTTAGGCTTCGCAGCTAGCGAAGCAGAAATCCAGGCCGGCCTTTTATTCCCCAATGCCTCTGCCTTAGTTGATCATTTACTCGATACTGCTGTCGCACTCCCCAGCCCCACCGCGCCTTATTGGGCCGATTGGACCGATGATGATTACGACTCCAGTTCTGAATCCCGATTCGATCACTACCGTGCTTTTGAAAACCGATGGATGCGCGAAATGATCACAGAAAGCATTCGTGCTAAAATGGCACTCTTCTGGCATGGCCACTTCGTTACAGAAGTAGAGGTCTATAAATGCACTGCTTTTCTATGGCGCTATTATAAACTATTGCACGATAATGCTTTTGGCAATTTCAGAACCTTCGTGGAAGAAATGGGAAAGACACCAGCTATGTTGGTTTACCTCAATGGAAATGTAAATGAAGCCAGTGAGCCGAACGAGAACTATGCAAGAGAATTGTTAGAATTATTCACCCTAGGTGCCAATAATGGCTATACTTCCGAAGATATTGTAAATATATCCCGAGCATTGACAGGTTGGAAAGCGGATGACAATGATTGTACTATTTTAGACCCACTTAACCCTGATCCGGATGAGCGCCCCATTGTACCGGAAGATCACGACTTTGAACAAAAAATGATTTTTGGACAGGCCATTCCCGCCATTACAAATCCTGCTGATCAGACCAGCGAGGCGGTAGAAGCAGAATATATTGCAGTTCATGATTTGATCTTCACGGAACGTAGAGATGAAGCGGCCCTTTATATTTGTGAGCAAATTTACAAACACTTTGTTTACCCAGAAGTAAATCCAGCCATTACCAATGCGATGGCCGCCACCTTCAAAGACAACAACTGGGAAATCCTTCCGGTGCTAAAGCAAATTTTCAAAAGCGAACATTTCTTTGACGAGACTTTTATTGGAGGTCATATCAAAAGTCCGATGGAATTGTTTGTCGGTTTCGTAAAAGGAGCAGAATTGGAGTACCCAGCAGATTATGGAGAAGATGAACTAAACGATTGGGTAGAAGATTGCGACAGCCTCGGACAGCTTCTTTTTGAGCCGACCAATGTTGCAGGCTGGGAAGGCTATCGAAGTTGGGTCAACGAAAATACAATGACCAACCGATGGAGCCGAATCAATCAATTACTTTTCGACATTCCAGACTTTGCGAAATCCAGACTGCGCAATACCATTCGATTGGGCGTCAACGATTCAAGCGATCCAGAGGTAATCGTTGCTTTTGTAGTTGACCTTTTTATCAATAGAGCATTGGAGCCAGAACATTTAGCGGTGGCTGTTCAATATTTAAAAGCAGGAATTCCAGAGAATTATTTTGACGATGGCACCTGGAATTTAAATTGGAACGAAGCGCCTGATCAGATTATCAACCTATTAGGATATTTGAGCCGATTGCCAGAGTTTCAGATGAATTGAGAAAAGGTAGATGGGATAACGGTAGATGGGTAGATAGGCTTCCCACTAACGCAAAACAGCGCATACAAAGGCCCCCATCTACCTATCCACCTATCCACCTTCTTAAACTAAAAAAAATCAAACCATGTGCGACGAACATAAAGAACGTTCTCTTCATAAAAAAGTCAAAAAACGTTACGGCGCTTCTATAGATCACGGAGCGAAAGCGCATAAGGCGGATCATAAAAAATGGTCGCGCAGAGATTTTCTATTTAGCAGTGGAATCTTTGCATTGGGCAGTAGTCTTAGCCTTGGAAACAGTACGGTTAGAGCTTTTCAGCCAAAAGGGTTAATGGAAACGCTGAGCGCAAATGGTTGTGACAGAACCTTGGTTCTCATTCGCCTAGACGGTGGAAATGATGGTCTCAACACCGTTATCCCATACACCAATGATGAATATTATAACATTCGTCCTACACTGGGTATTACCAATGGAAATTATGGTACACTGAATGACGAATTCGCGCTACCTAATGAAATGTTTTACCAACTTCAGCCATTATGGAGTGAAGGTCGGATGAAAATCATCCACAACGTAGGTTATCCCAATCCGGATTTTTCTCACTTTCGTTCCTCAGACATTTGGGCCACATCTTCTGCTTCAGACGAGCATGTGAATACCGGATGGATCGGTCGACAATTGGATCAAGAATTTCCTGCTTATATAGATGCTCCTCCGGTTATTCCTCCGGCTTTGCAAATAGGTGTTTCCACTAATTTATTATTCCGAGCTGATCATGGCAGCATGGCACTAGCCATTTCAAACCCAACAGAGTTTTATCAAATCGCCTCTACTGGAGAGTTATACAACTCCAGCAACCTCGGAAATTGCGCCAATGATTCAGAGCTTACTTATCTCCGTCAAACGGCCAACAATGCCTTCCGATATTCGGAAACCATCCGAGAAGCTTATAACGCTGGCAGTAACAATGTCACTTTCCCTAACAATGAACTTGCAGAACAACTGAGCATTGTTGCTCGATTAATCAATGGCCATTTAGGCACCAAAATATACATGGTCACTATTGGCGGCTTTGACACTCACGCCAATCAACAAGAGGACCACAGTATACTTTTAAACAATATAGCCTCCGCTGTTAGCACCTTCTATCAAGATCTAGACGCTAGTGGCATGTCTGACAATGTTTTAACAATGACATTCTCAGAATTTGGAAGAACTATTTTCGAAAATGGCTCTGAGGGAACAGACCATGGTACAGGAGCTCCCATCATGCTTTTTGGTGGCACCAACCTTGGAGGAGGTTTTCATGGAACGGCACCAGTCCTCACCGGAGTAGGCCCCAACGAAGACCCTGCTTTTTCTGTTGATTTCCGCTCGGTCTATGCCACGATCCTGCAAGACTGGCTCTGTACCGATCCAACAGTCACCGACTTCGTTATTGGCGAACCTATTGATACGATAGATGGACTGGTTCCTACGGGCATTTCAGCTGTTGGCTCTAATGAAACCGCTGCTTTATTAGGACATAATAGCTCTACTATAAATCCAGGCCATATCGACATTAAGTATTCTATTTTCAGAAGAGGCACGGTTCGCATTCGCATCTTATCCTCTTCAGGACAACCATTACGTACACTGATGAATGAATTTAAAGAGCGAGGTAGCTACACTATGGATTTCGATCCAGCGCCTTTGTTTTTGCCGTCCGGAAATTATATTTATCAATTGGATACAGGTGGGAAGGTTTATGATCGGCCGATTTGGTGGTAGATGAGGTAGATGAGGTAGATGAGGTAGATGAGGCTTCCCACTAACGCAAAATGATGCGTATTAAGAGAGAAACCCCACCTAACTCAATCACCCTTGAATTTAAGCTTTCTTCAAAGTCTCATAATCTGCCTTCAATTTATCAAAGGTCCCTTGAAGTTCATCAAACTTCTCTTGCGCTACTTTCCCTTGCAATTCAAAATCTCCAATTTTATGACGTAGCTTCGTCAAATCATTACTCCTCTTTTCCACTTCATAATTGGCTTGGGTAAGCTCTGTTTTCAAGTCAACATTTTCCTTTTTGACCTCTGTGACTTCTGTTTCTAATTTTTTAATATTACTAAGCAAGCCATTCTCTTTTAACAGCTTCCAGAACGCCCAACCAAGCCCCCAGGCTCCGGCCAGCATCAATAATAAATACGGCGTGCATTCTGCACAAAATATGTCGAGTAAAAGCATAGTTGTAATTGTTTTGTTTTACTGTGGCATTTCCCCAGTGCAACCTCCAACCTCTAGGGGAAAGTTTCTACCTACAGGCATTTCGGTTGAGAGAAATATGTTTTTAAAAAGCACACAGTAGTTTATAATTTTATTTGAAATATAAATCAATCTCCATTCACAATCCTCAAGACCGTTCTTCTGTTTCGATGCCTGCCGTCTTCTGTTTCATTGGTGGTAGCAGGTTGTGCCTCTCCTTTTGAGTCAATGGAAATACGAGCGACATCGACTCCATTTCCAACAAGAATTGCACGTATGGCTTCAGCCCGACTTAAACCTAAACTCAGATTTGCCGCATCTTCCCCTACGTTGTCGGTATGACCAGTAATGGAAACCGTTTCTGTAGTTTGCTTTAAACGATCCGCCAGTTTTAGAAGATAGGTATCCACTTCCTTGTTCTGGTCTTTAACAGAAGAGTTGAAAGGAAAATAAATAGTACTTTCATTCTCGACCTCGACTATCGTGGTTTCTTCTTTTTTGAGTGCTTCCCGCCAACTGAAAGTCACGGCTTCAAAAGGAGCATCCTTCATTGTTTCCTTATCAGGAACCATACGAGACGAAATGTCAATTCGATCCAAAGAGATATGCTCTTTGAGCATTTCACGAATGGCAGAAGCACGAGCAAGTCCAAGGTTGTCAAAACCTTCAGCGGTCGTTTCGTCTTTGAAATAATTCCCAGTAATTTGAAGAATATTGTCCTCTTTCATGCCTTTTAGAATAGCGTTATTCTTGAAAGCATCGAAGTCGGTTCCCAACGTTGGGTCAGCGGTCATCCATTGAAAAGCAAGTGGTAAGGCTGGCGCTACAGCCAGTACAGCGGCGTCTTTTGCAGTAGCAGCCATGGTTTCTTCGGTTTGGCCATCTCCACAACAGACCCCAGCGATCTTGTTGCTGTACCACCACTGGGTAGCAAGGAAGTAAAAGACCGTAAAAACGGATAAGAGTATGAGCTTTGTATTCATATTAAAAGATTTAAGTACTTGTACTTGGTGAAAAATTAGCTTTACTTATTCTTTTATGAAGTCAATTGGGGATAAGTCCATACATTATTTTAGTAAATGTAGTTAAAAAAATATAATGCTTTAACTTTTACACCACTAACAGTATAAAAATAAAACACACTTTTAGAATAAAATCAAGATTTAGAGAAGCTAAAGAAATTGATTATCAACTGATAACACATCCACTTTTTGTGTAACGCTGCCATCCGTTCAACAGGATCAGGACAGGTTCCGCAGCGTACGCAGCAAATCGAATGCTGTCATCCCGAGCAATAAAGACAAGTTATTTTCCACTTCCTTGTAGCGAATCCACCCCATCTTGCATCTTATATGTACAACCGCGGCATTCTTTAGATTCAAAAAAATTACTAATGAAAAATATATCCTTATTACTATTATTGTTTGCCTTGTGCTTCTCTTCTTGTAGAAAAGAAATCGATAGCATCACCATCGACAAAGAAGAGACTCCACCTATTGTTTATATTGAAAGTGCTTTACGTGGAAAAGTGGTAGACGAAAATGGTTCTGCCATTCCCAATGCAACCGTTACTGTAGAAGATGAAATAATTTTAACAGATGAAAATGGGAATTTCCACTTACCAAAATTTAGAGTGAAAAAATCTGGCGCGATGGTCAAATCCGATATGAATGGATTTTTCAAGGCCTCTTCCCATACCAATTTCAGAGCGGATGGCGGCTCCTTTGTCACTTTGACCATGATGGAGAAAGGAACAGCAGAGATGGTTCAAGCCAATCAAAACAGTAGCTTCACAAATGACCAAGGTGTAAAAATCACCATTCCACCGAACAGCATTGTCGATCAAAACGGGAATCCTTACAACGGAGAAGTGGCGGTTTATTCCCGTCACCTCGACCCGACAGATGAAAACCTGGGCGCCATTATGCCTGGGGACCTCATTGCCAGTACCGAAGATGGAAGCCGACTTGCCCTGGAAACCTATGGAATGGTTGCCTTGGATATGGAAGGCAGCAATGGACAAACGTTGGAAATAATGGAGGACGCGGAACTGATGTTAGAAATTCCGATCCCTCCTTCTTTAGTAGACGAGGCTCCAAGTGAAATTGACCTTTGGCTGTTTGATCTGGAAGAGGAAGAATGGTTACTAAAAGGGGGCTGTAATAAAGTAAATGGATATTATCACTGTTCTGTGCCTACCACCGGCGTTTGGAATTGTGATGTATCTATGCCAGCAATCTGCCTCTCAGGTCAGTTTCTCAATAGTGATTCTACATTTTCTGCTTATCTGCCAGTCATAGTAGAAGACCTTAGC
>CAZDTI010000440.1:0-7188 GCA_964508085.1 uncultured Saprospiraceae bacterium
TTGGTACTACAACCTTTAGAATCTGTTACAATTACAACATAAGTACCTGGCGAGAGATTAGTGATCATGGCATTCATACTGAAGCCCCAATCATAAATATAAGGTCCGGTTCCACCAGCGCCCATTGCAGTCGCAGTTCCATCATTAAGTCCATCAGTTGTTTCATCTGTATGTGAAATGGAAACGATAACTGGTTGTGGTTCTTCTACAATGACTTCATTTTCTATAAAACAGTTATTCTCATCCGTGATAGTTACACCTATAGGGCCAGCAGGTAAACCAGTAGCTGTTGTTCCTATAGCTCCGTTTTCCCAAATGATTTCGTAAGGCATGGTTCCACCATTAACAATCACTGCAGCAATACCATCTGCCCCACCTCCACAGGTTACTGGATTTGAGGTAACAATACTGGTCAAGGAACTACAGTCCACTTGCCCTGACATCACCTCGGCAGAAGTTTCGACGGTACATCCATTCGCATCGGTGACCGTTAACAGATAAACTCCTGGCGATAAATTATCGATGGTTTGTCCGACATCCGTAGGATCCCAGGTATAATTATAAGGCATGGTTCCACCAATAGGACTGGCGGTAATTGAGCCATCATTAGCTCCAACAGAAGTCTCATTGGTAACGGAGGTGGATACTTGTAAAAGATCAGGTTGTTGTATAATAACTTCTCCTTCAAAGGTACAGCCATTATTATCTGTAACCGTAACGCTTACAAAACCTGGAGATAAATCAATAATCGTTTGAGTGGTGTCGGCAGTACTCCAAAAATAATTATAGGGCATGGTTCCACCAGACGGAGTAGCCGTAGCAGATCCATTTTCAAAACCAAAACAAGTGACATCTTCATGATCCAGGCTGACCATAAAAGAGGAACAATCGACCGTACCTGTGGGTACCACAATTTGCTCAGTTAAGCTACAACCATTGGCATCGGTTACTAATACTTCATAAGTTCCGGCAGTAAGATTATCAACACTACTTCCACTTTGACCGTTACTCCAAAAATAGATAAATGGAGCAGTTCCTCCCACTGCTGTTGCAGAGGCAGTTCCGTCATTCCCACTTGATTCAGGAGTCACCGTACAAGCTATTTCTAGCAAACTAGGACCTGATAAAGCAATGGTTTTCAAAAAGGTGCATCCATTATTATCCGTTACTAAAACAGAATAATCACCACCAGGAATATTCATTAAATTCTCAGTCGTTGCCCCCGTATTCCATTCATATTGATATGGAGGCATACCTCCGGTAACCGTCAAATCAATTCCACCATCACTTTCCCCAAAACAACTTACCGCTATCGGATCAAAATCAACTCCTAAATCAGCCGCATGTACTTGAACTTCGACTTCATCAATAATGGAACACCCCATGATGTCCGTAATCGTTACTTCATAAACAGCTGTCGTTGTAACGTCAATATTTTGGGTCGTTTGACCAGTATTCCATTTATAGAAATAAGGAGCCAATCCTCCAGAGGGATTAGCCATAGCTAAACCAGTCTGTCCACAAACACCCGTTTCAGTTGATAAATTGGAAACAATTAGTGTAGGTTCTGTAATCGTTCCTGATTGTTCAAGTTCACAATTATTGGCATCTCTGATTAATAGCGTATAAACACCCGCTGATAAATCTGAATTGATCGCGGTAGTTGCTCCATTACTCCAGCTATAAGTGAATGGTTCCGTTCCTCCATTCGTATTAGCGATGATTTGACCATCGTTCATCCCATGACAACTTGGATTAGATTCGCTCAATGAGGCTGTAAATGATAAACAATCAACCATAGCATTTCCGATGACAACCGTCTCCACGGCTTGACAGTTATTAGCGTCTGTCACTGTTACTGGATAGGTGCCTGCTTCAAGATTATTGACCATTGGCGTATTGGCTTCTGTTGGCCATAAATAACTATAGCTAGGTGTGCCACCAGTCACAGAAATAGTCGCACTTCCATCTGCCATGTTTGGACTACTAGCATCCATTGTCGTTGATGTTGTCGCCAATGCTGTCGGCTGTTGAATTATATTTTCAGCTATGAAAGAACATCCATTATTATCTGTGACCGTAACTAATATTAATCCAGTACCTAAGTCTGAAACAGAACTTGTTGTTGCGCCATTATTCCATTGATAAGTATAAGACTCTATTCCGCCTGAAACAAGCGCAGAGGCACTTCCATTTCCTAAACCATTACAAGAGATATTGGTGGTCACCACTGTGGCTTCAAAAGAAGTGCAATCCACATTCCCGGCTCCAACCGTTGTATTTTCTATGCTAGAACAACCATTCTTATCTGTTGTGGTCACACTATAAATACCTGGAGATAATGAATTGATGTTAGCGGTTGAGGCACCAGTATTCCAAAAATAGCTATAGTCTGCGGTTCCTCCATTAACAGAAACGGATGCGGTACCATCATTTGCTCCAGCAGTCGTCTCATCGGTAGAAGAAATATTGGTCACTAATAAGCTAGGTTCCGTAATCATCGTCTGTCCAATAGCAATACAACTATTGGCATCAGAAACCGTGACTGAATAGGTACCAGCAGGCACACCAGAATTGATGGATCCCTCTTGACCATTGCTCCAGAAATAGTTAAACGGTGGTGTTCCTCCTATTGCAATTCCTACTACTGTTCCATCGCTCATGCCGTTACAGCTTGCATTAATCCCTGAACTTTGCACACTGATTGCAGAACAATCAGCAGAAGCAGAATTGATCATAGTTTGTCCAATTTCAATACAGCCATTGGCATCAGTGATGGTCACAAAATATTCTCCCGGGCTCAATCCGGTAAGGGTCTGAGTCGTTCCATTATTGGACCAAAGGTAAGTATAATCAGGTGTTCCTCCCGTTGCATAAACAGTGGCTGTCCCATCATTTGCGCCAGCAGAAGTTTCATTGGTTCCCAGAACGGTTTGAAGTATGGGAGTTGGTCCTCCAATGGTTACTTCTCCCACTACTGTACAGTTAGTGATGTGCTCAGTTACCATAAGAGTATAAGTACCAATAGCCAAATCTGTACCTACAAAATTTATAGATCCATTACTCCATAAATAGCTGTACATTCCTCCCACAAAATTTGTTATTATAGTTGGAGTAGCAGTTCCGTCGTTTCCTCCATTACAAGTTGCATCCGTATGCGTAAATGAAATACTTAGCGAAGAACAATCCACAGATCCGGCATTCACTGTTGTTGCTCCATTCGCTTGACATCCGGATGGATCTGTCATGGTCACCGAATAAGTACTCGGCGATAAATCTGTAATTGTTGCAGTCGTTGCTCCTGTATTCCAAACAAATGTACTACCTGGAGCAGCGCCATCTGAAGTAGCCGTTGCTGTTCCATCATTTGCGCCAGCTATTGTTTCATCAGTTGAAGTAACTCCTAGAGTTAATGCTGGAGTTGGATCAATTGTGAAGGTTTCTGTTGCAGAACATCCATTTCCATCGGTGACTGTAACTGAGTAGCTTCCAGCACATAAATTGGTTGCCGTCCCTGATGTTTGACTTCCAGCAGAAGCGTCCCATTGATAGGTTGGTCCACCACTTCCTCCAATGATTCCTAAAACTATAGATGCATCACATTCGTCCGCACAGGTTTGAGGTATTATCGAAGCATCTATGAACAATTCACAAGTTTGAGCTTGTGAGACTGCAATGTTGTCTAAATATAATATATTCCCCCAACCCGATAGATTGATAAAGGAGAAAGAGACATTGGCCAAGTTATCGAATTGACTTAAATTGATATCAATCGTTTTCCAATCTGTGGCACTTGGTACAAATTCTTGATTCGTAGCGGTACCTGTTTCTAAGGTTGCTCCTCCCTCTAAGAAGATTTGTTGATTGTAAGTTGTTCCACAATCTGTAGAAACTAATACCAATAAACTGTCGGTAAAAAACTGCCCTCCATCTCCATATCTAACATAAGCCACATCAAAAGTCAAGGATGCTTCAGTGACTGAACTAAAATCATAGATTGGTGTGATCAATGCATCATAGGTACCAAAAGGATTATTGGAGTTGGCCCCGTCATAATTGTTAAATACTGCACATCCATTTCCATTTCCGTAAGCGGAAACAGTAGTCGAACGTTGCCATTCAAAATCATCACTTGTTGGATTATAAATAAAAAGACCATTGTCAGTTGGATCAAAATCCGAGTCCTCAAAATTTTCCGTCAAGGGTAAATTCGTTGGTAAAACAGAGGCTGTTTCAATGCTAAGCAGGTCATTCGACGTTTGTCCATCACTTGCTCCATTAGGTAATTCCGTATATGCTTTGAAAGTGTAAGAGCCCGTTGGTGGAGTATAAGTTGCTAAAGAAACTGCTACTGATTCTCCAGTTTCCAAATTATCTTCCCAGATAAATTCTACAGGTGTTTGCGCATTAATTTGATACATTATTTTGACGGAAGTCAAGGTCGTCGCTCCAAAATTTGAAAGCGTAACTTGGGGTGTGATCGCATCAAGATTACATACTAAACCCGCTGAAGGATTGGTGATTTGCACAATACCAGCATCATTTTCTTCAAAGTTACAAGCAGTGGCACTGCTCGTTGTCAAAGACTGTCTACTTCCAAATCCGCTTATATTTGAATTGCCATTCAATACGCCTCGCATCACTGCTACCTGTCCAAAAGTAAAGGAGGTATAACAATAATCTGAATTGACATAATCCATGTAGTTGATATACATTGCCTCATTACTACAACTGCTTGGACCTGTTGGAAAATTACTTCCACTACAAGTTAGATTTGGGATTTTGGAAGAAGTTGCTTCATCTATATTTGGGGTGTCGGAAATATTATCATCGTCATTACAAGCATCTCCATTAAAGGTATGAGGCAAGCCTAAATAATGGCCTGTTTCATGTGTCAATGTTTTATAACCTGATTGTCCAAAACCCGGTCCACCAAACCAATTCCAATCAACCACCGTTCCATCTCGATTATCATTGATAATACCAGTCGTTGGTAAATAAGCATAACCTACCACTCCTCCTTGAGCATTGGTTCCTGGGATGGATAAAGTCCAAATATTATAATATTTGGTTGGATCCCAGAAGGTAGCTGGTTTGATACTGGAGTCAATATTTGAGTTATTAATGGTCGTCCCAGTGACTTCAATATTGTGTCTAGTGATTCCGGTACTTGCAAATCCATTGTCATCTACATTGGCAAGACAAAATTGGATTTCAGGGTTGCCGAGTACAGCAGTCCATTGTGATGGTGACTCTCCAAAATTGGAATTGGTGGCTAAAAAATCTTGATTAAGGATTTCCAATTGTGCCTCGATTTGTTCAACGGATAGATTTGCACCAGTTCCGATATTTTCTCCATTGTGAATCACATGCACCACTACTGGAATGGTCAAAATAGGAGCGGCAGAAAGTTGATTCAATCTTCCTTGTTCTTCTAATTGAGGAATCGCATGATGGATATATTCCGCCGCTTCTTCAGCTAATTCTGGATACAAATCCATCATTCCGTGCATTCCACAAGTTTTATGTGGTGTATCTACTGGTGTGGGAGCGGCTTGTTGACTATGTAAGGATAAAGAAAAAAGACTTAGACAAATCCAAATAAGGCTTACTTGGTTGAAAGATAATCTCATTATTAGTGTGGTTTCTAGGTGAATTACTATTTTGGCTTCAGCCAAATGGGTATAAAATTTTTAAAATAATTTTAAATTCAACTGGGTACAACTGATTATTTATTGAAATATTGGGAGTGATATTTCAAACTATTTTTCATGGTCTAAATTCAACAGGATTGAGAGGGTACGATTTAAATAATTATACTTTTGCGCAGTAATGGTTTGTAAACCAAATGGAAATACATATTACATTGCAGAAATATAAAGCAAGTAACTTTATAAAAAAATTAAATGTCAAAAGGGGGGAATAAATGTTCTACTTATGCTAAACAAAAACCATTCTTATTTTTGTTTTTCCTCTACAAATTGGGCCCAATCTGAGAGGGTTCTTTTTCCACGTTCAGCGAAAGCCTGAGCTTCTTCTTCAGAAATACCAAAGTATTTCTTTAGATTAGCATAGACGTTTTTTGCGGAATTCGCATTTCTTAAAACAGATTCAACATCGGTAGAAGCTACTGCTTCGGGAGATTGACCAGCGGCTTTGCCAAAGGTCGATTGTAGTTTACGGTAGGTATCATTCGCGGATTTCAGTACTTTAAACCAATCTTTGGCATCTTTTATTTTATCAAATGCCTCATATTTTTCTTTTACATCTTTATAATATTTTACTTCGTCACGGCTCATCCCCTCTTCTGCCATCTTTTGAGTGGTCTCAGAATGGGCTTCTTCTTTTTCAGAAAACTGAACAGCTAGCTCTTTTAAAACCGCTTCCACACTTTCATCTGTCTTCCCTTCTCGATAAGGTCGAGACTTTTGACGAAAGTCAGTCGTACTAGGATTATCTACAATTTCAATTGTTTCGGATCGCTCAACTACATGGATGCCACCTTTTTGTAAAACAATATATCCTAATATACAAATGGCCAAAATAAACATCGTCCATTCGATTGGGCCGAGTAACTTTCTTTTTTCAGACATACTTTATCAATAATTGAATGGTGAATGATTGAATAATTGAATGGGCTTTTGACGTGTTAGCCATGATTCATCTTCATTGAAGATTGAATATTTCCTGACGTGTAAACCGGGCTTCATCTTTATTGGTTATGGTGGGGAGATTGTTTTATTGATTTTAAAAAGCTCCTTACAAATATAAACATAAATTATAATGTTTTAAAATTTGTTGATTTGAGCATTGGGCTTTTATGGAAATAAAAGATACTGGATGTTTTTGAATCACGAGGCACAAAAAAGGCATACAGGTAGTTTGATGGAAAATAAATTAGGCTCTAATCTTTGAATTCAAATAAATTGCGAATGCATTAGAGCTTATGACTAAAGAGTTTGTATGGAGCCAAATTGATCTTTTCCCTTTCTCTTCCCCGACAAAATATCATCGCATACGAGTGAAGCTTAAATATTGACTTACAATTAATGCACTGACATTTAACATATTACAACTACATTTAGTTGTTTGCCTCCGGCGGCTCCATTTTTTCAGTCGAAAAAAAATAGAGAAAAAATTCTTGGCAAAATAAAGGCTAATCTCAATGCCTATCACCCGCTCCCTCCT
>CAZDTI010000441.1:0-7146 GCA_964508085.1 uncultured Saprospiraceae bacterium
AATGAAGGCGCTCATCTGGCCTGGGCAGCGACTTTCAATGGGGAGCAGGATGTTTATTATAGTTTTATTGAAGCGGAGGAAACGCCCCTTTCTAGTGTTGCTGATTTACAAACTTCTATTAGAAAAGGAATAACTCTTTCGGTTTATCCAAATCCTATTGACGCGGAGACTACCTTGAGCGTCTTTAGCAATAGCAATCAAAAAATAACATTGACATTACATGATATTTTGGGACGACCACTTGGCACCTTAGCGGATAAGCATTTTTCGGAAGGGCGGAGCGAGTTGTTATGGAATCCGAAAGGCTTGATGGCGGGGACTTATTTTTTGCAGGCGGAGAAGGAGGATGGGGAGAGGGATGTTGTTAAGGTTATTATTATGGAAACGAGTAGATAGGAATAAATTTAAGGATGCGGAATTAATTACCTGAATTTCTAAATTTTGTATTTTTTTTGTTATGTTTAGTTTTATTTTCATAAACTAACAAACGAATATGAATAGGTTCTTACCGCTCTTCTTCTGTCTTATTGCAATGTATGGTGGCTGTCAATTGTACAAAATAAATGATGGCACTTCTTCTCAGTCTAATATTGAAAATCAAAAAGCACTTTGTGAAAGAGGTGTTAAAACAACGGCTATACTTCTACCTGAATATACTGAAATGGGTTCAGGCTCTTTCTTTTTTGATTATGAATACGAGGTGAACGGGAAGAAATATACCACTATCGTAAACAGAGATGATGAATCACCAGACCCCACTGTTGAAGTAACCTATAATCCAGATAACCCAGAATTAGAAACACGAACCAATCCTTGTGAAACATATGAAAAGATAAAGAGTAAACCATCGAGCTATCCTAGTTGGTTGAGTTCCGCAGGGGCTATTATTTTTATTTTAGGTTTAGGGTATTTGCAAAGTAGTGTTGTTGCTCTTTTTAGGAAATCTTAGTTTTGTGGGAGGAGAAGGGTATTGGGATTTAAGTGTTTTTTGTGCTTACTGTTGTTCTCAACGGCTTTCTTTTCCTATTTAATCCTTACTTGAAGTATTGGTTTCTTATCTACGATTTTAAATATTTCTCCCCCCAAAGAAGTAACAGATAAGATACATCCCCCAAACCATGTCCAAAAGTGAGTCTTCCAATTATTCCACTTACGGAGAAGAAAATTAAAATCCCCAGTAGGATGACTGCGTAATATTTTATTACTTTTTCTTTCAATAGTAGATTCTTTTTCTTTTGGCTACTGAGAATGTATTATTCAATGCTCTTTGTGCAGTTCTCCTTTACTATTTCATAAATTGATTTTAGCGTTAAAATTACTCCAATAACAAATGAAAGAATAAGCATCCAACTAAGACCTTCGGGATTAAAATGCCCCTCTTGATTTATCAGAATAAATATAAGAACTCCAATAACGAAAGGAAAAATAGAAATTACTTTCTTTCCTAGTCCTATTTTAATCAATCCGAAATATTCAATAATTCCAAGGATCAGAATTAAAGGTAAGATGAAATAGAGTATTAATAAATACTGGAACCTGTATTCAATTCCAGTCATCAAACAATTGAGTTCTGCGAGAATCAAAAATAATAAAACGCCAACTTTTAAGAGATTAGATGCGACTAATAATTTTCGAAGCATAATTGAATATTATAGGTTTCGTTTGTTGACTTTTGTATTCTGGAGAAGGTTGTGGTGACACCCAATTTCATTCCTTTTACTCTTCTTGTTTGATTGTAAAAACCTCAACTCCATACTTTTTGCTACATCTAAACATTTTTTCATTAAGTGCCTCTTTTCTCAATTTCCTTTTAACCTTGTTTCTTCTGGTATTTAGTTTTGAAATGAAAGTTAATAATTTCAGCCGCGTATCTGAATAAAAGCAAAATGATACTCCTGATGTCATATGTATTCCATTTATTGGTATTAACCTCGTATAGATTAACAACCTTTGGCTTTAAGCTTTGGGAAAAACTTATCTCTGTCTATCCATATTCGTCCTCCCTTATCAGCACCTCGAACCTTATACTATTTTTTTTTGCATTTACATTATTTTCATTCTCCTAATATGAATACTTCAACTCTTCTATTTTTTTGATGTGATTCATATCTTGGCATCAGTTCACCTTTGTATTTAGTTATGATTCTTGATTTATCGACCCCGTTCTCAATAAGATAATGTTCAATTGCAAGAACTCTTTTCATAGATAATTCTAAATTGTAAAATTCAGAACCCGTTATATCTGAATGCCCTATGAGTTGAATCTTACTTTTTGGATGATTATCAATTGATTTTAAAATTCTATTTAATCTATGAAACCCCTGAAGTTCATAACTATCGGACAGAAAAAACATTTCATAAAAATCAAAGTATGAAAATATACTACTATTTTCTATAAAAACAGCAGAATCTAAAACTGGATCAGAAGCATCTGCAATAGCAATTTTTATAAAATATTTTTCTCCCGGATTAACTTTAAATCTTATATCAAGAACTTTTGTATACCCATCAAATAAAAACCCTTTCCCATTTTTATTACTATGGTACAGATAGGAATTTGATTTTTTACAGCCCTTGTGATTTGGATTTCCATTATTTATATTATTAATGCTTACAGGAATATTTTTAATTGGAACTAAGGCAGTATTCTTCTTTTCATCTTCTTGTTGAAATACATAAAAAGCAAAAATGTCATTGTACTTAGAACATACAAATTCATCATACTCTTCTGATGCGAACATATATCTATAGTAGAATGTATCAGCAGTGGGAATAAACTCTATTTCAATAATTCTTGCATCATAAGTTGTTAAACCATCAATTTCATTACTTAAATCTGCATCACTTTTTAAAGAGCTTTTCGCACGCGCTTCGTTAGTCATTTGTTTAACATACTTTAAACTGTCCTTCTGCCTTATACTATCGCTTAGACTATATTTAAGATGTTTTTCCAGAAGGGTAGAATCAATTCCAAAAGACGTATAACTTGATTCACTATTTGCCTTTGAAATATCAACTACTGAACCAGTTGACAATATCATACCTTGCTCTATCCCAAATTGTTTAGAGGAATCATTAAAGTATCCCATGCATAAATCTGTATAATCGAAATTTGTTTTTATATCAACTACTTTTACACCTTCTAAAATTAAATTTTCTATTATGTGCTGTGTTGTAAATTCCCCATTATCTTCTGGAATTACTTTAAGTGAAGTAGTTTGTGCAAAAATTAAATTCGATAAAAAAATACAAAACATTAAATTCAAAGTGATTTTGTTCATATTTATTATTTTTTTGCTGCTTGTGGATAACAATAAGGGTGGACTTCCTCATTGTTTATCCAGTTTTCAATAACTTCTTTTCGGGTTATTGCATTATTACCTCTGAATATTTCGTATTTAATAATCTCATCATCTTTTAAAATAGTCGCTTTCGTTTCCCACATGATTTATGTAATTATTTTGTTGTTTTAAATGACAAGCAACGCAAGAGTACAACGGAGTGCCGAAGAAAATTAACCTCTTGAAGCCCGCTCACAGGTATTGAGTCGAGTAGCTCAGAGAACTCCCGCCCTCCTCCCATCTCAGAATCGCGCAGGCTAGTTTCCCAGCACAGGGCTCAAGCGGTTCTAATGGCTATGATCACTAGACCAAAGATAGCAAATTCTTATTTCTGATTTTATGATAATAGCAGTGGGTGATGGGTTTAGTAGCTTACTATTGCGAGTGATGAATCCAAAGTAGGAATCCTATAGTGGTGCAGAGGGTTAAACCCAAAACGAATAACTCTTGTAGAAGTATTGTTACTATTTGGTTTACCTGTATTGAAAAGCGACTTTCTCCTCGCACCTTGTACTACTCGTTACCTACCTGTTTTCTTTTCAAGCTTTTATGCCTAAAAATGAATCGGGCCTTTTATTTATAAGGATTTAATTTTGGATTTTGTCTCTCATCAAAAAAGAAGACGATAAGGAGCTTTCGTCCATATTTTCGGTAGTAGATATTTTTGTATTTGTCGATCTTGTATTGCCTAACCGTTTTCTTATTCTTTGTTCTTCTCCCTATTTCAGGATATTTGTTTAACTTCTCAATTAAATCATCAACCTTTTTAACAAATTTTATTGCCGCTGTTTCTGAGACTTCTTCGACAAGGTATTCAACAATCTCTTCAAACTTGATAATTGCTTTTTTGTTCCAAACTACTTGCCTAGCCATTTTTTGTATTTTTTCATTACCTCGTTATGATCAACATGATTTGATTCGTCTTCACTTTCCTTGATTGCCTCATTCAATTCAGATTGTTCTTGCTCACTCAATTCGTTCCAATAATCCGAATCTTTCAAATGGTTTCCAACGAATTCACTCACTATTTTTCTGAGTTCAAACAATGTTTCTTTATCATCTATTCTGGCTATTAACTCTAGAATACCACCTTTTAGTTCTAAGTTACTCATTATCAATATTTTAAATAATTACAATTCAGTTTTCCTATTCAAATTTAACTATAAATTTTCGATATGTAAAGTACGAAGAGTTTTCATTCTCTTCTTCCTCTTGGTTTTTTGTATTTCTTTCTCCTTCTTGTAATACTAACTAGTTTAGTTTCTTTATAAATTTAAGCTTTCAATTACTCGAATTGGATTAGATTCAACTCCATTATCCCCTGACTTAAATTTGTAACTTTATTGTTATTTGTTAATAACAGCCAACGTATGCGTACAAAGCAGTGCCGAAAACATTAACCTCTTGAACCCGCTCGCAGGGATTGAGTCGAGTAGGTTTGAGGACTCGCGCCTTCCTTCCCCTCTTAGAACTGTGTAGGCTAGTTTCCCCAGCACAGGGCTCAAGAGCTTTTAATGGTATGGTTACCAGACCAAAGATAGCAAATTCTTATTTGTGGTTTTATGATGATAGGAATGGGTGGTGGGTTTAGTTAGGTTACTATTGTGGGTGATGGAGCCTCAAGTAGGAAATCTATGGTGGTGCATGGGGTTGAATCCAGATTGGATAACTCACGTAATAATATTGTTATTATTTGGTTTGACTATATTGACACACGACTTTCTCGTCGAACCAGAGAGCTCTTGTTCACTGCAGGCTTATTTAATTTAACTCTAATTTTAGTTCTGTACTGTATTCAAAAATCGAATATACATATATAACAAGTGCACTCATTGTGTTATTTATTATCTGCTGTTTTCCCAACAAATCAGCGTTATGAGTTACAGAATTTCTTGAGTTGTAAGCAACTTGCATATGTTGGGTATTCCGCCACCTCTGCCCCCACCATTCCGTTTAGGTCTGACCCCCTCATTCCGGAGGTTTGACCCCTCCAAAAGATAAGCGATTCCGGAGCTTTGACCCCACCTAAGGATGATTATTCCGGAGGTTTGACCCCCTAAGATGTGGATGCATGCGTAAAAAATGCCATGTTCATTGCTTTTATATTAAAGTATAGTAATGGCCAAAATTAAACGTATGGATCAAGTTAAAACAATAATTAGAACCTATCAAAAATGTGGTTCTTATAAGGAAGCAAGTCGTATTCTAAAGATGTCCAAGAATACGATAAAGAAGTACATCCGAAGCCTATCAGTTCATAAAATAGAGCTAGCAGATGCTTTGTTATTAAGCGAAGAAGCTTTAGGTAAAATCGTTTATGAAGGCTCTTCTTCTAAGGAAGAAAAGCGATTGACTCATTTTAATGAGCAGGTTGATTACTGGCTTGCTGAGTTACGTCGAGTTGGTGTTACCAGGTATTTACTTTGGCAAGAATATCGTCAGGAGTATCCCGATGGATATGCCTATAGTCAGTTTTGTGAACACTTAAAAAGAAGCATCGGTAAGAAGGATTTAACCATCCCAATGGAGCATCCTGCTGGTGAAGTAATGCAACTTGATTTTGCCGGTAAACACCTGTGTTGGGTCGACATTAATACAGGAGAATATATCAAGTGCGAAGTGCTCATTGGCGTTTTTCCTCATAGTCAGTACACCTTCGCAATTGCCCTGCCCTCTCAACAAATTCCAGACTTTATTCATGGCATCAATCAAGCTTTTTTGTTCTTTGGTGGACTGCCTAAAGTGATCTTATCTGACAACCTAAAATCCTATGTCACCAAGTCGGATAGGTACGAACCAAAGTTCACACAATTATGTGAACAATTAGGAGCTCATTTTCAAGTTGATTTACAAGCCACACGCCCTCGAAAACCGAAAGATAAAGCCAGCGTAGAGAACGCTGTTAAAATCGCTTATACCCGTATTTACGCTCCTTTACGTGATGAAACTTTCTTCAGTTTAGAAGAGCTTAATGAGGGTATTAAAAAGCAATTAGAGCTTCATAATAAAAAGACTTATCAAAAAAAAGAAGGTACTCGACATGGTGTTTTTCACAAATTTGAACTTCCCCAAATGAGAAGCTTACCCACCGATTTATTTGAAATCAAGAAAATTGTAAAAGCAAAAGTGCAACGTAATTATCACGTCATGCTTGGAGAGGATAAAAATTTTTATTCCGTTCCATTCCAATACGTAGGCTATAGTTCACAAGTTGTTTACACGACTAAAACAGTCTCCGTATTTATTGACAATCAAAGAGTTGCAACTCATGATCGGCTTTACAGAAACGGGTATAATTACCAAACTAAATCGGAACATATGCCGAGCAAGCATCAGAAATGGAAAGAGATAAAAGGCTATGATGCTCAATACTTCTTGAACGCAGCACTAAAAATTGGATCAGCTACACATTGGGCGATCGAACGAGTACTACTGTCCAGAATTCACGAACAACAAACTTATAATAGTTGCCAGGGAATCTTCCAACTGGCTAAAAAGTATAGTAATGAAAGGTTAGAAGCCGCTGCCAGTAAATGTATTGTTGTAGATAAGGTTAGCTACAGCATGCTTAAACGAATACTGGAGCGCAACCTGGATCAAGTCATTGAGCAAACTGTCGAAAACCCACTCCCAAAACATGACAATATCAGAGGTGCACAGAACTACAACTAAACGCTATTTTATTCACTAAATACAAACCACATAACATGAAAAATGCAACATTGGATTTACTAAAACAAATGAAGCTCAATGGCATGGCAAATGCCTACGAAGCGATCCTTGGTCTCCCTATCAATAAGCACCC
>CAZDTI010000442.1:0-7130 GCA_964508085.1 uncultured Saprospiraceae bacterium
TATCCTACTCTGTTTGTATCTCTCAATTTACCGGATAGCTTTTCATACAGTTCCTCTAAATAAAGCACATCATTCAGCGCGTATTGAATTTGTTTTTTATTAACAGGTCTTGATTCCCAATTCGAAACCGTATATCCCTTGCCTAAAGAAACCCCACATTCATTTTCAACCAAACGTCCAAAAGAAGTAGGAAAATTATAACCTACAAAACCAGCAGCAACCTGAGTGTCAAACACATTCTTTGGTAAAATGCCATGTGCCCGATACAATAGCCGATAGTCGTTCTCTCCCGCATGGGTGATTTTCAGAATCGCAGGATCTTCTAATAACCTATAAAAGTCAGAGAGGTCTTTAATCTTAAAAGGGTCAATAATATAAAATCCATTTACGGTGGCAACCTGTAAAAGGCAAATCAAAGTATGGTATCGCTTCTCCCCTACAAACTCCGTATCAAAGGCCAACCATTTTACATTTTGGTTTTCATTTAAAAATTGTCGGTAGTTATTTTCGTGCTCTATTAATTGATAATTGGTGGTCTCCATACAGCTACTGGTTTCTAATTATTTATATTTTGACATTAGCTAAATTAGCGTAATTGTCAAAGCTATGTGCTAAATTTGATTCAAATACATCAACTGTATTTGATAGGAACGCACAAACATAAGCCTTTTAACTACCAAGTAGAAATAAATGTCTGGTAATATAAGCTTGCTTACAAACGTTTATCAACCATCGCATCTTTGCGCTTATCTAAACCGAACAAAATTCTTACATTGTCGTTTTAATAATTGAAAATGGATGCTTAAAAATAGAATATCGATCTAAAGCGTATAGAATACTAATAAATCACACCAATTTTAATGAGTTTTGGCTTCTCTATATATAGAACTATCAATCGTTTTATTAAAAACAAGCCATTTCTCTAATTCACCAGATTCACCGATTACACATGAAAATCTCCAAAATACTTAAAGGATTTTTCCTTCTTCTATTACTTCTGATCATCGCTGCAGTGGCCATTCCTTATTTCTTTAAGGATCAAATTGTGGAACGCATCAAAACGGACATCAATAAGAACCTGGACGCTACCGTCGATTTTACGGATGTTGACCTTTCCCTGCTTCGGAGTTTTCCAGACTTCAATTTTTCCATGTCCAATTTTAACCTTACCGGAAATGCACCGTTTAAAGACCTCGAGTTGGCAAATGTAAAAGACATGGAATTGGATCTTAATCTGATGTCCGTCATAAATAGTACTGATCCAATCCAGATTAACTCTGTTCAAATGACGGAGCCGAAAATCCATTTGATCATTTTGAAGGATGGAAAAAGCAATTATGATATTGCTCAAAGTAGTGAAACAGAAGAACCCG
Source organism: uncultured Saprospiraceae bacterium (assembly GCA_964508085.1). Classification (GTDB taxonomy): domain Bacteria; phylum Bacteroidota; class Bacteroidia; order Chitinophagales; family Saprospiraceae; genus CALGLS01. The sequence continues at coordinate 1,374 of CAZDTI010000442.1, forward strand.
CCGAAGACTTTGCTTTTTTGGTTCAACTTAAAGAATACGGCATTTCGAATGGAGACTTCATCTATGACGATCGCCAAACCGGTACTTATTTGGCTATGAAAAATCTCAACCACGATGGGAATGGAGATTTCACTCAGGACATTTTTGACCTTGTTACTAAAACGTCTATTGATGAACTTACGACTCGGTCTGGTGGAATCACTTACTTAAACAAAGTAAATACAAACATGGACATCACCTTTAAGGCTGATCTTCCTAACAATACTTACACTTTAAAGGAGAATGAAATAAAGTTAAATGCGCTGACCTTGAAAACTGATGGTTCTATCCAGTTGGATGGAGATGCAGTTGATCTCGATTTGACCTTTGAAGCTCCAGGTAATAAGTTTAAAGATTTCCTATCTCTGATACCAAATGCCTACACTAAAGACTTTGCGGATATACAAACTAGTGGAAAACTTAGCTTCGATGGATTGGTAAAAGGCCGATATACCGAAAAGACAATGCCTTCTTTTAAGGTGAACTTAAACATTGATGATGGGAAGTTCAAATATCCTGACTTGCCCCTTGGTGTAAAAGACATTAATACCGAAGTTGCCATCAATTCGCCGACTTCCGATTTGGATGATATGCTGATTGATATTTCGAATTTTGTTTTCAATTTGGGTACCAACCCTATGGAAGGATATCTAAAATTAAAAACACCTATTTCTGATCCTAATGTCGATACTAAAATAAAAGGGGTGCTTAACTTTTCTGATCTCGCCAAAGCTTTTCCAATGGAAGGGGTAACGGCGCTAACCGGAATTTTAAAAGCAGATGTAAAAGCAAAAACGAAGCTGTCGACCATAGATCGTGGAGATTATGATAAGGTGGATATGAGTGGTATCCTCCAATTCAATAAAATCAACTATAAGGCGGAGAATATGCCTCCAGTTTTGATAGAGGAACTCGCGATGCGCTTTACTCCTCAGAAGGTTTTGATCAATAAGTTTTTGAGTAAGTTAGGAAAGTCTGACCTACGAGCTACCGGGGAAATTGATAATATTTTGGCCTTGATTTCTCCTAATAAAACCATGCGTGGAGATTTGGAAATAGAGTCCAATTACTTCGATGCAAACGAGTGGCTGAGTGGAGAACCAACAGAGCCTGCAGATGCTGTGGCAGAAGAGGAGGTTGAAGTTTTCGATCAGTTTGACATGAAGATGAAAGCAAACTTCCGGGCGATTGATTATGACATTTACAAATTGAAAAATGTATATATTGATGGTAAAGTGTCTCCGAGTGAGGTTAAATTTGTGAGAGCTGAAACGGAAATAGGCGAAAGTGATGTAAGGTTAAGCGGAGTTGTCAACAATGTGTTTCCGTACCTTTACGAAGGTGAAGTATTGACCGGAAATCTTGCGATCAAATCCAACTACTTAGATTTGAATCCATTCATGGTAGAAACAGAAGTAGCTACAACTGAAGCTCGGGCCAAAAACATCGCAGAAACGACCTCTGCAGTTTTGAGGGTTCCAGAGCGTATGGACGTCAATGTAGATGCAACACTCAAAAAAGTAAAGTACACGGATCTTGATTTAAAAAATCTTAGTGGCAAAATAATAGTAGCGGAAGAGGTGGCAAAACTAGATGGTTTCAAGGCAGATTTACTCGGTGGCAGCATGCAAATGACCGGCTCTTATAATTCAGCAAATGTTGCAGAGCCATTATTTGACATGGATTATGCCATCAAAAATTTTAAATTTCAGGAAGCTTTCAAGTATTTGAATTCTTTCAAGACCTTTGCTCCTATTTCGGAATATATCGAAGGGGAATTTAATACCACCCTAAAGCTAAAAGGCAGCCTTACGGATGAAATGTATCCTGATATGAACGCACTAACTGCTGATGGATTCCTTCAAACCATAAATGGTACACTGAAAAACTTTGGGCCATTACAAAAAGTTGCTGACCAACTCAATATAAGCGCTTTAAAATCCCTTAATATAAAAGACACAAAGAACTGGTTTGACATTATAGATGGAAAAATGGTTCTCAGGGAGTTTGATTATTCTCATAAGGGAATTGACATGGTTATGGGCGGCTCTCACGGTTTAAATCAGGATATGGATTATACTATTTTGGCAAAAATACCAAGAGCGATGTGGAGTGGTAGTAGTGCGGGGAAGGCCGCCGGTAAAGGCCTGGATCTACTAAAAGGAGAAGCTGGGAAGTTGGGAGTGAATCTAGATATTGGAGATTTTATCGATGTACAGGTTAAGATTTTGGGCAACGTTAAAAATCCTAAGATTAAGATTAAGCCAATTGGCTCTGGAGGTAAGTCTTTAAAGGAAACCGCCACTGAAATTATTAAGGACGCAGTGAACGAGGTCAAAGAAGAGATTAAGGAGGAAGTAGACGATAAGAAAGCGGAATTAGAGGCAAAGGCAGCGGCGGAAAAGGCGAAATTAAAAGCACAGGCTGATGCTGAAATTGCAAAGATTATGAAAGAGGCTCGAAAAAATTCGGGAAAAATAAGAACAGAAGCTAAAAAACTTTCCGAACGAACTAAAAAGGAAGGCTATGCGCAAGCGGATGCTTTAGTCAAAAAAGCGGGCAACAACTTCATCAAAAAAGCGGCAGCGAAAAAATCCGCAGAATTAATGAAAAAAGAAACGGACAAAAAAGCAAGGCAGATTGTTCAAGAGGGAGACAAGCGTGCAGAGCAAGTGATGAAAAAGGCAAAGGATCAATCCGAACGCGTTCGGAAAAAATATGAAAGCAAGTAATGGCTTCATTACGAACTATAAAACCTAATAATCCACTAATCTCGTCTTTAGTGGATTATTATTATTTTCAAGAGTCTGTAGATCCTCAATTCGAAAATTCTTTCATTTATTATCCGCATTATGGAAATGCATTGAATGTGTACCTAGATGCAAATTTGAGTTGGAATGAAGATGGACGATCCATTAAAGGAAATCAGAAAGGAAATGTGCGCACCTTGTTAACTATGAACAGGAAGCGAAGTCGAACGGTGCATATGAGCGGTTGTTTTAAAAAAATGGGGGTTATATTTCGTCCTTTAGGAATCAACTCATTCCTTCCTAAAACGTTAAAGGACTTACAAATTGATATTGTTGGTGACTTTCCTTTTTTTGGAGAAACCTTTGAACAATTAGCCGCTGAATTATTTGAGGTAGATGATCTGCCTTATAGAGCTTCCCAGTTAGATCAGTTTTTACAATCTAAGCTTCAGCCTTTCTCAGAGCACAGAGTGCAACGAGCTGTCCAACTAATTTTCGATTCCAATGCTGACATATCCGCCCAAGACCTGGCCACAGAGCTGGATGTTAATCGCAGAACCTTATTACGTCTATTTCAAAAGCACCTCGCTTGTTCCGTCAACACCTTTAAAACCATTGTTCAATTCCGACTAGCCCTTCATCAATATTTCCAAACCCAACAAAAGCCCAAGCTCTCCGAACTCGCCTATGACAATGCTTATTACGATCAGGCACATTTCATTCACCATTTCCAAGCAGTAACTGGTCTTAGTCCAAAGGCACTATTCAAACTCGTAAAGGTAAAAAGTGAGACAGGTACCTATTGGTCTGACCTTTCAAAAGAGGCCTAATTTCCAAACAATTTCTTCCTGTCCCATATTTACAATTTTAGTTTTAGCAAGAGGTATACATTTGTATTATTCTTTTAAAGTAAAACTAAAATTAAAAATCATGACCAAATACCTCTTTCTTATTGCCTGTCTTTTCTTAGTCAACTTAGGGCATACACAATCTCCAGAAATTAATTTAGCAAAAGAATATTTGTCAACTTTGCCGGACAAGGTAGAATTCGCCATTGGTGTTATTGATGGAGATAGTACCTACTACATCGGACTTAGAAAAGAGAATGGAAAAGTTATTACTGTAAACAATGCAGAGTCGATTTTTGAAATTGCATCCATCACTAAAATATTTACGGCTGCATTAACATTAAAAAACATCCAAGAAGGAAAGATGAGTTTGGACGATCCAATCCAACAATATCTAAATGTCAAAATGGCCAAAGATACTTTTAAAGGCACTTACATTTCTGTAGCTCACTTATTGACACACAGCTCCGGCCTTAATCCAGCGCCGAACACTTTTATTCCACCTTATCTTTGGGCAAAGATTGTATCTAGGAAAAATCCGAATAAATTTTTCAAAGAAAAACATTATAATAAGTATTTGAGGAAGTTTAAGCTGGACTATATTCCAGGGAAGGAATGGGCTTATAATAATTGCGGCTATGGATTGTTAGGAGTTTTTGCAGAGAAGCTGGAGGGACAAGCTTGGAGTGATTTAATTCAAGCTAATTTTTTCGACAAACTAGCCATGAAGAATAGTGTTTTTCGAATTACTTCAAAAGAAAAAAACCGCTTTGTTAGTGGAATACTTAGCAATGGAAAAAAATCTAAACCATTTGCTATGGATTTTATCAGTGCTGCTGGAGACATAAAATCGACCGCTACAGATATGTTATTATTTCTGGATTGGCAGATGCAGGAGCAAGTGCCTGAATATATAAAGACTTTGCAAACAAAGGCCAACCCTGAACTTCCGCTGATAAAACTATGGAAAGGAAATAGTATGGGCTACGGCTGGTGGCACAATGAGCAAAAGGAAGGCTATCCGTTTCTATGGCATTCCGGAAGCTCTGGAGGTTATACTTCTTTTGCGGGATTTGATAAAGGAAGAAAAAAAGCAGTAATAGTTTTGACGAATGTAAGCAGTAATCATTCGCAAGGCAGGATGGAAAATCGGATTCCTAAAGGAGTAAGTTTGGGAATGGAGCTGATGAGATTGGAACATTAGATAAAATAGGCTTGGGGAAGTAGTTATTTTTGTTCTTCATATCTGCTTTTTTAAGTGCCATTAGTATGTTCTTTCCGACAAGACAATCTACTAATGGCACTCAAATGTATCCGAGGAGATTTAAGCCTTACTAACCAATCGTTCCCGTTCAACTTCCAGACGCCCAATCTCATCAATTGTAGATCTTCTGTCTGATTCTAAATTACCCAACAACCGAGTAACCCGATCCCGGACCGCAGCTATATTAGAAACCGCATTCTGTATTTTCTGTTGGACAATCCAATCCGAAATAAGGTTATCAAACAATACGTGCACGAAATTATTAAAAGAACCCAATTCGATTTTCAAGGTGTAATTCTGTTGACGGTAAACATCTGCCAACTCTATTTCAAATTGACGTAAGTGTTGCTGTGCCTGATAGGCCATATTTTTCGCACGATCGATGCTACTATGCCGAGCATAGCGAGCGGGATTCACCCGACGGTTTCCCCTACCCCAGTGCCCCCAATTGTTAGATTGTCTTAGAAGACCAATGATTTGGTTTAGCATATGACTGGCTTGCTGTCCCATGGCAATGGCTTCTTCAATTTCTCTATTAATGCTATGCAATTCATCCTCCCCTTTTGAAATTTGTACTAAACGTTGTCCTGCTAAAGAATTGCTTTTCATCAAATCCTTTTCTCGCTGTTTCTTCAGTTTTACAATTTTCTTTTCCAGTTTTTTAGCGTCAGTTACTTTTTTTTCTAATACCGTTCGTTCATATTCTAGTAGGTCTACTGTTTTCTTAGCTTCATCATATTTCAAGGCCACTTGCAGGTATTCCTGTCGCTCCTTTTCAATCTGCGATTCTTTACTTCCGAGAACTTTGTAAAACATGGACTTGAGGCTGGTTTTTTCAAGAGTTTGCACATCTTCA
>CAZDTI010000443.1:0-7127 GCA_964508085.1 uncultured Saprospiraceae bacterium
AGGATCCGCTTCCGTTTAAATTTATTAGCGATACGGCACAAGTTAAATCCTCGGCCGTTCCAGCGTCGGCAGTCGGGACATCCCCGTTTGTGCTAACCTCAATAGCAGCATTTTGTGAACATCCGTTATCTGTGTTGGTGACCAAAAGTTGGTAAGTACCTGCGGCATTGACTTGAGCACTTAAAGTGTTTTCTCCGGAGATGATATTACCATTAGGAGTGGTCCAGAGGAAAGAGAAGTTACCGTTTGCAGAATTATTGTTACCAATTAATGTTATTTCAGTAGTGGAACAATCTAAACTGGCTGCCGGATCAATTACAAAAGAAGGCGTTTCGATATCTTCGGCAACAGTTACGGTTGAAATAGTAGTACAGCCATTGTCCGTATTGGTAACTAGGAGTTCGTAAGTTCCCGTCGCATTAATTTCTGGATTTAAGGTGTTTTCATCAGCAATGATGTTTCCATTTTGTGTGGTCCATAAGTAGGAAAAATTAGAACCAGAGGATCCGCTTCCGTTTAAGGTTATTTGCGATATGGCACAAGTTAAATCCTCAGCCGTTCCAGCGTCGGCATTGGGGACATCCCCGTTTGTGCTAACCTCAATAGAAGTGTTTTGTGTACATCCGTTATCTGTGTTGGTGACCAAAAGTTGGTAAGTACCAGCGGCATTGACTTGAGGGGTTAAAGTGTTTTCTCCGGAGAGAATATTACCATTAGAAGTGGTCCAGAGGAAAGAGAAGTTACCGTTTGCAGAATTATTGTTACCAGCTAATATTATTTCAGTAGTAGTGCAATTCAGATTGCCTGATGGAATAATTGTAAAAGAAGGAGCGTCTGTATTTTCCTCAACAGTTACATCAGCAATTGCAGTACATCCATTATCATCATTGGTGACCAAAAGTTGATAAGTACCTGCGGCATTGATTTGAGGAGTTAAAGTATTTCCACCAGAAACAATATTACCATTAGAAGTCGTCCAAAGGAAAAGGAATATACCATTTGTAGAGTTATTAGTAGCAGATAAGGTGATTTCAGTAGTATTACAATTTAGGTCAGCCGCTGGCTCAATTATAACATCTGGGGATTCGATATCTTCCTCAATAGTTATAGTAAAAGTTTCAGTACACCTATTATCATTGTTGATTACCAAAAGCTCATAAGTACCAGCGGCATTGACTTGAGGATTTAAAGTGTTTTCTCCGGAGATAATATTACCATTAGAAGTAGTCCAAAGGAAAGAGAAGTTTCCATTTGTAGCATTATTGCTACCAATCAAGATGATTTCAGGAGTGGTGCAATTTAGATTGCCTGCTGGAATAATTGTAAAAGAAGGCGCTTCTGTATTTTCCATAAGAGTTACGTCAGCAATTGCAGTACATCCATTATCAGAATCGGTGACCAAAAGTTCATAAGTACCTCCTGTATTTACAAGTGGATTTAAGGTGCTTTCACCATCAATGATACTTCCATTTTGCGTAGTCCATAAGTAAGTAAAATTAGGACCAGAACTCGATCCATTACCATCCAATAAACCAATTGGGTTGTCACAATCTATCATAATTAATGCATTAGCGACTGCTTCTGGACTTACAATATTTGTACTGATTATAGCTTCTGCTGTTGAAGTACATTGTAATGCGTCTGTAATAGTGACGGTATAGTTACCTGCCGGAAGTCCCGAAGGATTTTGTTCGACCGAACCGTTACTCCACAAATAATTCAAAGGATTGCTGCCACCTGTTACGGTTAAAGTAATGCTGCCACCATTAGTGGTATTACAATCAATGTTGTCCCCTTGAGCTGTTGATGATATTGGAATGACTCCTTCGAAAAAGAGTGGGGTAGAGATGTAACAAGCCCCATCTGTGAATGTACCAGCCACTTGATAATCACCCAGTTGTTGATTACCTGGGGACCATGTAGATTGGTTAGCTCCAGCTATAGCAATTCCATCTAAGTACCACTGATACTGAGCTACATTATTTCCTGTAGCTGTCAATAAAAAACCATTATCGCAATCTCCGGAAAGAGTAACATCAACATTGCTACTAGGTGGTGTCCCACCGCAAGATGCTCCAGAAAAATTACCACTTATTTCCAAAAGATCGATAAAATGATATTCACCAATACCGGAAGGAGTACTTGTTTGTGCAAAACCGCAACTTTTACTAAAAATAATACCTTCAATATCTATTGGGGGGGTGAACGTCCCAGAAACAAATATCCAGTTCCCTAGATTTCCGGAACCACTAAAAACACCTAACTCAACCCATCCATTATTGGTGGGACATTCGATACCATCAATTGGAGCTCCCAAACAATCCGCATTGCCATACAATGCAAATTCTGGTTGAAGGGATGAGTTTGCATCATTTAATCCGACATAGAAACTTATGTCATAGGTTTCTCCTGCAACTAAATTACACCCATTAAGACAACGACCTATGTATTCATTATATATGGTTGGAGGAGCTATAGGAATAGTTATCATGGCTATTACCCCATCTCCAGAGGGAATAGGAAGGGGTACATTAGGAATGGCGATGGGGCCTCCCATATATCCACAGGTATTGAAATAATCTGGAGTATTTGTGAAAGGGTCATAATACTGCCAATCGTCATCTATACAATAAAAGCCATCATCTGGGTAAAAGGGATAGGTAAGGTCAGTTGGACAACAGGTGTTATTTTCAAAGTCTTCTATTATGGAAAATGGAGTAGTATTGGCACAATCACAATCGGAATCTAAGAGATCAATGTCCTGATCTCCGTCATCATCTATGCCGTTATCGCATATTTCTTGAGCATAAGATAAATTTGAGATACAAAAAAGAAGAAAGAATAGGATAGAATTCATTTTCATGATCAGGCTTTTTATTTGTTTTTCCAACAAACTTATTACTTTTCGAAAAATGCTCTTTTGGGAATTTGATCCTTCCAAAGAAATGGGTAATAAACTTGATTTAGTGCGGGCTTCTAAAGGCTATTGATTTGTAAATTTTTCTTCAGCCTTAAACTTTTAAACAGCACGATTTCCAGGTTTGTCTATTATCATAAGTATGATAAAAAAGAATAAATGGTTGTCTGGAGAGAAAAAAAATATTTATTCTTCGACAAACTTGTTTTTCCTGTGAAATGGAAAATGCCTTTAACCAGTCTTCCAGAGGCAAATGCCCTTGATAATTTTCATGAGTCATTAGCTATCGTAGAACCTACTGATTTCTATCCCGAAATATTATTGAGGATTTAAAACTGAATACCAGCGACGTATTAAAAAACGGTTTGCGATTAGATCAAATCGTAAATAACAGGATGAACCTCATTAGAGAATCTCAATTTCAACATTTTCTTCATTAATGTATTGGCAACTAGTCACTCACGGTATTAGTGATAATTGATAAGCATAGGAATCTGAGCATTGTTTAAACTTTGCACCTATTTGTTTCTTATTCGTTAAAACTGTAATTTTTTTTGAGTTTGAGCAGACTGGATTTTGAGGATTCCATGTATATACTCTCGATATACACTTGTACTTACTGGTTAAGTAATGTTTTACTGCTAAACACCTGATAATTAGTTTGTTAGTTCTTTTAATGGTTGATTATAAAGACGTGTATATTATATATATATATGGTTGCAACTAAAGTAGATTGCAATTATATCTGTACATTTGGATGATATTTGGCATATCGACTATTATTCAAAATTAAAGATTGATCAAATGAACCATTTTAAACTTTTATTTGCATTTAAAGTTCCAATATTTGCAATTTTATTCAGCTTATCAGTGCCTATCATAGGCTATACCCAAAATCAAAATGTCAAGGTCGTAAAAGACGCAGATGGTCATAAGTTACTAGTAAACAATGAACCATTTATGATTAACGGTATGAATTGGGATTATGTCCCGATTGGTACAGATGTAGTTAACGTTGAATTTTGGAAAAAACCTGATAACATCATCAAGGCTGCACTGGATGATGAAATGTCATTGTTGCAGAATATGGGCGTAAACACTATTCGTGCTTACACTGGTATTCAACCCAAATGGATAACCTATATCTATGACAACTATGGCATCTATACCATGCTCAACCATACTTTTGGTCGATATGGTCTTACCATCGAAGGGGTTTGGACTCCTATTACAGAATATGACGATCCTAAAACTATGGATCTTTTAATGTCTGAAACTAGAGCACTAGTGAAAAAATACAAAAATACAAGAGGTCTACTATTGTATCTTTTAGGTAATGAGAATAACTATGGTCTTTTTTGGCAAGGAGCGGAAACGGAAGATTTTCCTGATGGTGAAGGTAGGATTAATGCAATTGGCGAAGCTCGTGGTCGACCTATGTACAAACTGATGAATGATGCAGCGGTCCTGATGAAATCTTTAGATAGCTCTCATCCGGTTGCGATATGTAATGGAGACCGGCTCTTTATCGAAATCATAGCACAAGAGTGTAAGGATGTCGATATATATGGTACCAATGCTTATAGAGGAGAGTCCTTTGGAGATCTTTTTCAAGTGATTAAAGATCAATGTGACAAACCAATCATGTTTACAGAGTTTGGTTCTGATGCCTATAATGCAATCAAGAATCAGGAAGATCAAAAGATGCAGGCTTACTATATGGTCAAAAACTGGAAAGAGATCTATGAAAATGCTGCGGGCCTCGGTAAATCAAATAACTCTATAGGTGGATGTACATTTCAGTTTTCAGATGGATGGTGGAAGGCTGGATTTGATGATCGAAAAGATGCAGATACTCATCAGACGGAGTCAACATGGAACGCAGGTGGTTATACAATAGATGAAGCATTTCCGGGAGCAAACAATATGAATGAAGAGTGGTTTGGGATTTGTGCCAAAGGGCCTACAAATGAAGTTGGTCTATATACGCTGTATCCAAGAGCATCATATTATGCATTGCAAGAAGCTCATAGTTTGAATCCATATACGGAAGGCACTACTCTTTCATCGGTACAAGAGTACTTCGATAAAATTAATCTAACAAATGCGATGTTGCAAGCTAGAGGAGATAAAGCGGCACTGGCAGCGCAAGGTAGTGACAAGTTAAGTATAAGTAATCTTCAAGCAAAATTGGAGGTATTTAATACAGGTGGAGATTTATTAACCACGCCTGAAACTGCAGATCCTGATGCGAATGCTTTCCCCAATCAAACTGGATTTGATCATTTGCAATCTTTTTTCGTAGGAGTAGAAGGTCGTCCAGCTTCAAATATTAGAGCAAATGTAAATTTCAATATTGTCGGAAATGTGGCTCAAAATCCAATTGATGAAATCTTCTACGAAAATACCGCTCGTCCTGTTACTGTAAAAACAGCTAATGGCGATGAAGTAGTATTCACGGACAACAATAGATTACGTGTATACAATGCCGAATTAGAATGGAATGCAAAACTATTTAATCTTAAATACTTTTATAGAACCGGACATTTTCATTGGGGCTATGAAGGAGATTTTTTCGGTTTTTATCGCGAAGCAAATTATGGCCCTAACCTAGATATTTATAATGGTGAACTTAATGGTACTGAGATTGAAGGAAAAGGAAAGCTTGAAGGATTAACTGCAGCAATCGGTCCACAACTTTGGTGGGGGGCCAATCCAACTATGCTATATAAGTATACAAAAGACATTAAGCATTGGAAAGTAACTGGAATCTATCATAGAGACTTCAAGACTGATATTAATATTGATCCTAATACGGGACAACGTGAATTAAATGCAAATCAAGTTCGTAGTGGAGTAATACCACCTTGGGCAACTGAAAGAGCAGCGCTCGCAGTAGAAAAGAAATTAGGAAAAAAGGTAGAAATGACAGTTGGGGGAATATGGGGCGGAAGGCCACTAAATGGAATTGGATATCAAGATATTACGGACGATGGAGAAGTTGTGGTTGATCGTATTAAATCTTCAGATAACTGGGGAGGGAAAGTAAAATTGACTTTTGACGGTGGAAAATTCAAGTGGTATGGACAAGCTTCTGCTATGGGCTTGGTCGCAAATGGAGGTGTAGATCAGACATTGACATTTACGGGCTGGAAACTTAAAGATAGTGGTAGTGGAAATATGAATAACATTCTTTCTGGATTCACTTACAGTATTGGTAATTTCCAAATTGCCCCTAACTTCTTATGGCAAAAACCTATGGTCGACCCAATGCCAAATGATATAAAAGCCCCAGGAAGGTTACGAAACTGGATAAATGATCCATTTGCAGTTAGAGGAGGAAACAGAGAAACTACTGCATATGAGTTATTGATTTCTTTTGACCCTACTCCCGGAACATGGATGTATGATTGGAACAATGATAAAGCAGAAGATGCTAGATTCGCGATGAATCTAGGCTTCGTATATCGACAACATCATACCGCTCAAGATGCGCACATTGGTTTTTTAGCTGACCGTTCTTTTTTCGCTTTTCCGACTGCAGCACCTCAGGAAGATATTTGGGAAGTTAACTCAAGGATTGTATCAAAGCTGAGTCCAGTATCTGGAATCATCGCAAACTTATATGCCGGTAATGGCCAAGCAAATGGAGATAGCGATAGATTGATTAATCGTTATGGATTAGACATAAGGGCTATTCATAAATCATTAAAATTACAAAGCCATGTTAAAATTAATGATTGGGGGCCCTTCGATTATCATAGAGATTTTAACCTAACCTTTCCACTGCAATTAATGCTAGACTTATCATTAAATTTAGGTAATCCGGATTGGTTTGCATTACCAGGGACTTCCCTTGGAATAAGAGGGACATGGAGATCTTTAAATGAATTCTCACCAAGATATGCGCCTTTAGCAGCTGAGGAATTTGAAGAGCCACCAATTAGTACCGTTGGATTTCCGGATGGGTCTGAGTGGGAGATTAGAACTTATCTGCACGTAAACATTGGTAAATAATTAACCTACTTTGACAAACCTCGTATTGCCAGCAAAAATGTTATTAAAACGACCGAAACATAATGAAGGAAGGAAGGGATGAAAATATTTTTGCTGGAATTTAAATACCGTAATCGTCAAAGAACCATAATAAAAAAGAAAAAATGAAAAATAATATATATATAAAATCATACTGGATTGTAGCTGTTTTGTT
>CAZDTI010000444.1:0-7115 GCA_964508085.1 uncultured Saprospiraceae bacterium
TACTTTGACGCTCGTTTGGAATACAATGAAAAAATTGCTCATCAGCTTTACGCCGGGTCAGATTTTTTATTGATGCCTTCGAAAGTAGAACCTTGTGGATTGAATCAACTCTATGCGTTGCGTTATGGAACCATTCCAATGGTCAGAAATATTGGAGGCTTGAAGGACTCTATTATAGATATTGGTTTTGAAAATGGCTATGGTATTACCTTCGATCATTATTCGGTGAGTAGTGCTTTTAGTTCCTTAGTTAGAGCGGTACAAATATATGCCGAGCAAAAAACTTTTGACCTTATTCGCAAACGAACAACTGCGCTAGATTTTTCTTGGGAGAAATCAGCAAAAGAATATATGACGATTTATGAATCGATGGTTTGATAAAGTCAAAAACTCAACAATAAACTTACAAATAAAAAAATAATACCCAACTATGAAGCTCATCAAAATGGTTTCCGTAATTCTTGGCGGCGGGGCAGGTACTCGATTATTTCCGTTGACAGAAAAACGTTCAAAACCCGCTGTGCCAATAGGAGGAAAATATCGTTTGATAGATATTCCTATTTCTAATTGTATCAACTCCGGAGTGAAGCGAATGTTCGTACTCACCCAGTTCAACTCTGCGTCACTAAATCAACACATCAAAAATACTTTCCAGTTTGATATGTTTTCTAAAGGCTTTGTTGATATCTTGGCAGCAGAACAAACGAGAGGGAATGAGAAATGGTTTCAAGGAACAGCAGACGCAGTCCGCCAGTGCATGCACCATTTGGGAACTCATGATCACGATTACATTTTGATTCTTTCCGGAGATCAATTGTATCAAATGGATTTCGAGAAATTAGCAAGAAGCCATATCGCCCAAGGAGCTGATTTGACGATTGCTACTATACCCGTAACGGCAAAAGACGCTTCTGGCTTTGGTATCATGAAAGTAAACGGAGAAGGTTATATCGATAGTTTTGTAGAGAAACCAAAGAAAGGAATCTTGAAGAATTGGAAGTCGGAAGTCTCTCCTGAAAACAAGAAAAAGAAAAAAGATTACCTCGCCTCTATGGGGATTTATATTTTCAATAAACAAGCCTTGGCGAAGCTCTTTGATGAACATGAGGAATCTATTGACTTTGGAAAAGAAATTATCCCAAGTGCAATTACTTCAGGATATAAAGTAGCCAGTTATTCTTATGAAGGGTATTGGGAAGACATTGGAACCATCCGGTCTTTTTATGAAGCGAATCTTGCCTTGACAGATCACGTACCAGAGTTCAATTTATTTGATAATGAGCAAATCGTTTTCACCCACCCTCGTCAGTTAGGGCCTGCAAAAATATTTGGGACGAGACTCGTAAAATCAGTGTTATCTGAAGGGTGTATTTTACACGCCAAGCGAATCGAAGGTTCTATCATTGGTATACGATCTAGAATAGGAAAGCGAACAGTCATAAAAGATTCTGTTGTTTTTGGTAATGATTTTTACGAGAAATTGGAAGATCTCACGGATAAAAAACGAAAGGACATTCCTTTAGGAATAGGAGAAGACTGTATCATCGAGGAAGCGATTATTGATAAAAATGCGAAGATTGGTAAAGGCGTAAAAATAAGAGGAGGAGCTAGACTGAAAAATAAGCAAGCGAAGACATATTGTATTGTTGATGGAGTTGTCGTGATTAGAAAAGGCGCAGAGATAAAGGATGGAACGGTGATCGGCAGACGAAAGTAGGTATAAAAAAGTTGATCAGATAGATAAGGCTCTCTTAATTCACGTTTTAAGAGAGCCTTATTTATAGCCCATTCCCCTTATCTGCCCTCATCTCTCTCCTAAAGTTATGAGAGAGTTTGTTTTTCCCCTAATCCTGTCTATTTTTACGACCAATTAAACAAACATCCCCGCGAAAAATTGTGCCCAGGTACGATCAAGGGCCAATTTTCAACTTTCAATTTTCAATTACTATGTGTCCAGATTTATCCTATATCCTTCATTACCTCATCGGTACGCAACCAGATAATGCCTTTTCTATTGTAAAGACCTTTGGGCTCTTTCTGGTCATTGCGATTCTGACGGCTGCCATCATGTTGATGAAAGAGATGAGAAGAAAGGAAGCAGAAGGTTTGTTAACACCTGTAAAGGTCAAAGGGATTGAAGGAGCACCAGCGAGTATTTTTGAGTTGCTGTCAAATGGATTACTGGGTTTTGCATTATGTTTTAAATTGTTGTACATCTATTCGAACTTTGCAGAATTTCAATATGACCCCGCCTCGGTGATCCTTTCTGCTAAAGGAAATTGGATCGCGGGTATCATAGGCGCAGCTATTTTTGCGGGTATCAAATATTGGGAGAAAAAGAAAGATCAGTTGCCAGAACCTCGGGAAGTAGAAATAACCATCCATCCCTATGAAAGAATTGGAGATGTGACCATCATGGCCGCCGTCTTCGGGATCATTGGTGCTAAGATTTTTGCTTTGGCAGAAGGTTTTAGCACGATGACTTTCGAACAATTGGTCGATTCCTTTTTCTCAGGGTCAGGTTTGGCGATTTACGGAGGTTTAATTACAGCTTTTACAGTGATCTATTTTTATCTGAAAGCAAAAAAAATAACACCGATTCACATCATGGACGGTGTCGCTCCAGCTCTAATGATCGCTTACGGCATCGGACGATTGGGCTGTCATTTTTCAGGTGATGGTGATTGGGGGATTCCTAATGAGTTGGCTCAACCAGGCTGGATGGCTTTTTTGCCGGAGTGGATGTGGGCTTATGATTATCCAAATAATGTCATTGACTCTGGAAGTAGTGCACATGAGAATATCGATGGTTGTACTTGGCGTTATTGCACCAAGTTGGTTCCTAAAGTATACCCGACTTCAATTTATGAATTTATAATGGCCTCCGCCTTAGGTGGATTCTTATGGTCTATTCGTAAGAAAGTAACGATTCCAGGAATGTTATTCGCTATCTACCTCATTTTCAATGGCTTTGAACGCTTCTGGATTGAAAAAATCAGGATCAATGACGTATATGAAGTCTTTGGCCTTCAAACGACACAGGCGGAGTTTATCTCTGTGATTATGATGCTGTTAGGGGTTGGTGGCTGTCTCTTTTTATGGATGCGGCATCGAAGTACAGCGACCTAAAAGGCTAATTCGGAACACTCCGTTCACCTATTACGAGAATTGAAGTCACTTTTGAGCTTGAAAAGTATTGCTTTTTTCTCTGCGCCATGCAGCATATTTCCATCTAATATGATTTTATTAGTAGTACCAACTACTATAAAATGAAATTATATCCTTTTTTACTCTTCTTACTACTTATTTGCTCCTGCCGAAAGGACAGTGTAATCGAAAATGAAATCGATATTCCTTTCGAACCTGAAGTCGAAGTCGTAGATGATTTTGACCCTGTTTCCATCCCTGTTACCGCTTCTGTACTCGGAAAAGTCCTTAATGAAAATGGATATCCCATCCCTGATGCCCTTGTTACACTTGGGGAGGAAACGACCATGACTAACGACCGAGGTGTCTTCCTTTTCAAATCTGTAGCAATGAATGCTGCAGGAACCTTTGTTAAAGTTGAAAAAGAACCCTCTTACTTTGACGGAGGCAGCCGATTCTTTCCTAAAGAAAATTCTGAGAATTATGTAACAATAAGACTGTTGCCAAATTTGGAGCAGAGTAGCTTTAGTGCTATAACTGGAGCCACTATTAATTTGGGAGAAGGTACCGAATTGGAAGTGCAACCAAATAGTTTGCTTAAATCAAATGGAACGCTATATGATGGAGTAGTTTCTGTGTATGCGCATTTAATTGCTCCGGACGAAAAATACTTTTTGGAATATATGCCAGGTAACCTTCAGGGGATCAATCGAAAAAGCGAAGAAGTCGCTTTGATGAGCTATGGGTTTGTAGCGATTGAGTTGCGTACTTCAAATGGTGAAATTTTAAAACTGGACGAAGAGACTCCTGCAAAGCTTAGTTATGAGGTAATTGATGAGCAACTCGAACTGGCTCCAACTGAACTTCCCTTTTGGTCCTTTAATACAACGTATGGTTTGTGGCAAGACCGAGGAGATGCCTTGATGATTGATGGCAAATATGTTGCTGAAATCTCAACCCTTTCCTTTTGCCAAATTGCGGGAGCTGCTCCAATGATAAATATCCAAGGTCGGCTACAAACTGAAGGGGGACTTCCTATACCCAATCTTTTAGTGCAAACCAATGATTACTCAATCTTGGAAAGTGGTTATGCTTACACAGACAATGATGGTTTTTTTAGCACCAATATTCCAGCAGATAAAAATACAGATATAAGTCTTTCCACAAATGGTGTTGATTGTATTAATTGGCCTTTAGAGTCAGAGCGTTATCTGGAAGATGAAGATTTAAGTAATATTATAATTGCAGAAGGCCCCTCAACGCAGATTACTTCACTTTCGGGGACATTAGTCAATTGTACAGACGAGGCGATTAATGAATTCTTCGTTGATGTAAATGAGGGAGAGAACAACTATTGCTATTACCAACTGGATGGAAATGAGATAGATTTTGCATTGCCGATTTGTACTGCTAATGCGGCTTTATCAGTAGACTTTCGAGATCTGGTGAATTTCCACGAAAGTGGGGCACTACTTATTGATTTAGATGCCAGTCTTGATTTTGGGTTGTTAGAATTATGTGGAGATGGAGAAGCGGACTTTATTATTATAAAGTTTCCTGGTTCAGACGCAAAAGTTTTTGATAATCCCGTATTGGATGTAGATGGTGATCTGACCCAAATAGTAGCTTTTGAAGATTCATTTAATGAAATTGATATTTCTTTTTTTGGATTAACAACTGGAACTTATACCGACAATCAGATCAACTTATTCAGAGGCGCTTTCCCATCGAATTCAACGACAATAGGTATTGAATGTGATGCCAGTTGTGGATTTGATCAATTGATCGTAGAGGAATATGGTTCGGTTCCAGGAGAAAAAATAAAAGGTCGATTTTCAGGAGGAAGTGTTTTTTATATCGTGGCTGGAGCAGGAAACACAGGAGGCGTACAAGTTCCCTTTGAAGGATCTTTTAGCATTACAATACAATAATGAAAATATAAAAGGAAACCAAATTTGAGGAGTCTGACACAACAAGAAATTATTGACGGCTGTAAGGAGCTAAACCCCAAATATCAAAAAGCTTTGGTATTGAAGTACTCCGCGTTGCTAATGGCAACCAGTCGGCGATATGTGTCAGATCGGGCTTATGCTCAAGATGTATTGCAAGAGTCGTTTATAAAAATATTGAGGGCCTTTCCTAAGTATAGAGATCAAGGTTCTTTGGAAGGCTGGATGAAAAAAATAGTGGTGAATACTGCGTTGAGTTATTTTGATAAGGCATGTTTTAAAAGAGAATTTCACGGCTATGAAACGATGCCAGAACAGTGGGGCGCCCCAGCTGTTTTTCCACAGTTGGCTGCAGATGAGTTGGTGGAATTAATCAATCGTTTACCCGATGGTTTTCGAACCATTTTTAATCTATATGCAGTAGAGGGTTATAGCCACAAAGAAATCGGAGCTTTGTTAGGCATAGAGGCTAGTACCTCTCGTTCGCAATTGACTCGCGCCCGGAAAATGTTAGCAGACTTTTTATCAAAAAGAGAAAAAAAAACAGCTTTGACGAATTATAAAAACACAGAATCTGTCCGGAAGGCGGATAAGTTTGTAATCAAAGCATCAAAAAAAATAAGTTAAGGATATGAATCCGAATTTCGAAAAATACATTCATCAAAGCCTGAAGAATCAGGAAGAGTTTGTAGATGCAGAAGCCATCTGGGAAGGGGTAGAGCCGCATGTACAAGCACCTAAAAAAAGACGAAGATTCTTCTGGTGGTTTTTCTATGGTGCTTCCGTAGTTGTCGTTACGATGGGCTTATGGACTTATAGTCAAAAGGAATTCCCTCTTTTGGAAGAAGAGATGGTTGGAAACGAAGTAATTAGTTCCTCCGATAGAACGGAGTCTGAAATTGTAGAAAAAACATCAAATAAAGAGTTGATAAGAAAAAGTGAAAACAAAAATAACGAAAGTGATATCAATATAAATGCAATAGTATCTGAATCTATTGAAAAGGAGGAAATTCAGTTAACCAATAAGAATGCTTTAAAATCAGATGACTTACTTGTAGATATTTCGGCACAGAAAAACATTAGAAAGATAACCCCAAATAATAACCAGATCACATCAAAAAAGAGGGAAACTACTTTTTTGTCTGATCAGATGAAGCTCGAAAAACCAATCGAAGAAACATCATTTATTGAGTTATTACAAGATGGTAACTATAACCCGTTGAGCAAGGAACCCCAAAGCTCAATGGGTGTAGTGCCTTTTGAGGAAGAAGAAAAAGTAGAAGCATTCTTAATTGAAAATTTAAACGCATTAGAATTGTCTTCAACAATTGGCGAGGTGTCATCTGAGATAAAAGAAGACTTAATACCTGCTGGAGTAAAGTTAATCACTCCTGTGCATAAGCAGCCAAACTGGAAATTTGCGATTGGTTTACATGCAGGGATTGGGAAAGTAAATTCAGATTGGACCTTTAATGAAGAAAGAGATAATTCCGAATATTTTGCTACTAGGAAATCAACCGAAAAGCAATTGGAATCTTCCTCTATAGGTCTGAGTTTTTCTGCTCAAATGAAAAATAATATTTCTTTCCGAACTGGATTGGAATATCACAGAATCGCCCGTCGATTTAATTATGAGGAAAATTTAACGACTTATGATACCATTCCAAATGCCATTTTAAAACTCTATGTTAATGCGACTACAGGGGATACGATCATTGACAGAGGAGAATTTATAAATACGCACACAGAAAGCTATGAAAAAGAAACCTATAATTATTTTCATCGGTTAGATATTCCTTTGTTCGTAGGTTACCATTTTAAGAAAGGTCGATTTTTGTTGGGCGTCGAAGCAGGTGTTTTCGCAAATGTACTGTTGCGGAAGAAAGGAGAGTTAGTAGGAAATACAGAAGGACGGTCTTTTTACGATTTGAAAAAGGATGATGCGCAATGGTATAAAACAAAAGTTGGAGTAACCCCTGCATTACAAATGAATTTCGGATACGAATTCGCTCCAGGAGT
>CAZDTI010000445.1:0-5348 GCA_964508085.1 uncultured Saprospiraceae bacterium
GAGCATTGCCCGTTTCAATCGCCGTATCTGATAAGATAGAAGTAAAAATCGTACTGATATTCGATCCAGGCAGTTTTGCTAAAACATCTGATTGAAACACGATGGCAAAAATCGCTGCCATGATAACACCGGCAGAAAGGGCCAAGAGTGGTTTTATTGATTTTAAACTATTCGGAATCAAAAGAATCAAAGCAATCACAGTAGCCGGGACTAAAAATAAAACTGGGCTAATATAGAAGGTCTTGTCGATAACTCCTAACATTTCTCCTACATTGGTGTTTCCACTTGGTTCTAATGTCAAACTTAAGAATCCAAAAATAATCAGCGTTATGATAATTGTAGGGACTGTCGTAATGGTCATGTAACGAATGTGCGTGAACAAATCGGTACCTGCCATAGCGGGAGCTAAGTTGGTCGTATCACTCAAAGGAGACATCTTATCTCCGAAGTATGCACCAGAAATCACCGCACCTGCAATCATCCCAGAAGGAATACCAAGGGCTTCTCCAATGCCGACAAGAGCAATACCTACCGTGGCAGAAGTCGTCCAGGAAGAACCGGTTGCTAAAGATATAATCGCAGCAATCACTACAGAGGCTGGTAAGAAAATATCCGGGCTTAACAATTGCAAACCATAGTAAATCATTGCTGGTATAACGCCACTAATCAACCAAGTTCCAGCCAAGGCTCCCACAAGAAATAAAATAGCAATGGGCACAAATACGGAACGAAGATTCTCCCAGATTTCCATCAACATTGTACCAACGGAAGTTTTGTTATAAAAACCAACTAAAGCTGCAATAGAGGCGCCAATCAATAGAATGAAATGGTTGGAATATTGTCCCATCATTTCCCCTCCGTATTGATTGATATTCACGGCCAGTAATATCATAAGTATTACTACCGGAATCATGGCTTCCCAGAAATTGAGTTCTTTGTTGTCTACAATGTTTTCGTCTTGTCTTTCTGTATTGTTTTTCATTTTCTCTGTTTGTTTTTTTGCTTCTCGCTTCGCTTGAAGTTTATTTAACCGAAAAGTGCGCGAAAGCCGCAAAGGTTGCGCAAAGGTTTTTACGAGGGTGTTTTGTTAAGCTCCGTAGGGAACCCAAATGTTTTTTACCTGACTGGCGTGCCTTAAAAATACTTCACCTTGTCCATGTGCATTTTTAGTCCAGTCGCGGTATTTTCCATACGTTACCCAAGTTCGTTTCAGGTTATCAGCAGAAAGTAATTCTACTTCTTTAGAACCAGTTGTATCGCCAAAATACCACAAAGCATCCACATCATCATGTTTTGCAAGAACTTTTGTCAGTTCGAGACTATCACCAGTGACAATATTAACGGTTCCTGCGGGGACATCAGAAGTTTCTAGGATTTGATAGAAATCAGTAGCGGAGAATGGAGCACTTTGAGATGGAATGACCACCACGTTATTGCCCATTGTAATCGCTGGAATAACCGCAGAAATAAAGCCGAGTAGGGGAGCTTCTGTCGGGCAAACTATGCCCATCACACCTAAGGCCTCTGGCATTGCTAAAGTTACATTTCTGGAAATGGTACTGTGTACACGTCCATCATATTTATCGGCCATGGCAGCGTAGTAGTAAATTCTTTCAATGGATTGATCTACTTCTGCGAGTGCATCTGCTTTTTTGGTGTTGAGCATTTGCGTTAGCCTTTCGGCAAATTCGTCTCGTCTTATGGATAGGTTTTCTGCTAAGTAATATAAAACCTGTGCTTTGGAATGGCCAGTCATGCCGCCCCATTTTTTTCCTTTATGCGCCGCTTCCACTGCGTTACGGATGTCTTTTCGATTTCCTTGAGAGACTTCGCCAATGTAATCTCCATTGTTGCTAACAATAGTATCGCTGTATCCACCATCTGGTCGAGATTGCTTGCCGCCAATGTACATTTTAGTGGTTCGATCAATTCCGTTTGAAGAAGCTTTACTTTTTGATTTAGATTTTGCAACAGTGCTTGCAATTGGTTTAGCGGTGAATTCCGTTTCTATTCTAGGCTTTACATATTCATACAAACCTTCTTTTCCACCTTCTCTTCCGAAACCAGATTCTCTGTAACCACCAAAACCAGCTGCCGCATCGAAGAAGTTGGTGCAGTTGATCCAAGCGGTTCCTGCTTTGATTTGTGGAGCGATGTCCAGAGCCAGGTTGATGTTTTCTGTCCAGATGCTGGCAGCTAAACCATAGCGGGTATTGTTCGCTAATTTTACCGCTTCCTTATGCGTTCTGAAAGTCATGGCTACCAAGACAGGTCCAAAAATTTCAACTTGTGAAATGGTAGAAGAAGGGGAGACCTCTGTGAACATCGTTGGTGGATAATAGTAACCACCTTTTGGACAAGACCAGGAGGGTTGCCAAATTTTTGCGCCTTCGTCAACACCTTGTTGGACGAGTTTTGTTATCGTTTTTAATTGTACCGCTTCTACGACTGGCCCCATGTCAATACACTTGTCCATCGAGTCACCCATACGGAGTTTTTCCATCCGCTTTTGAATTTTCTTATACAGTTTATCCGCAATGGATTCTTGAACCAACATCCGTGAACCCGCGCAACAAACCTGTCCTTGATTAAACCAAATGGCATCCACCACTCCCTCTACTACGGAATCCAAATCTGCATCTTCAAATACAATAAAAGGTGATTTCCCACCCAACTCCAAAGAGATTTTTTTGCCTGTCCCCGCAGTCGCTCTTCTGATTATTTTTCCTACTTCCGTAGAACCCGTAAATGCAATCTTACTAACGTCTTTATGATTCACCAAAGCAGCTCCAGTCTCTCCAGCTCCGGTGATGATATTCACCACACCATCCGGCAAACCAACTTGCTGACAAACTTGTGCAAACAACAAAGCAGTCAGAGAAGTAAACTCCGCAGGTTTCAAAACCACCGTATTTCCCATGGCCAAAGCTGGTGCAATCTTCCATGACAGCATCAGCAAAGGAAAGTTCCAAGGGATGATTTGTCCAACAACTCCCAGTTCTTTGTAATCTGCCAACTCGGTTTCCCGCAATTGCGCCCAACCCGCATGGTGATAAAAATGACGTGCCACTAAAGGAATGTCAATATCTCTACTTTCCCGAATGGATTTTCCATTATCCAAAGATTCCAAAGTCGCAAACAACCGTGAATGTTTTTGTATCTGACGAGCAATGGCATAAAGATAGCGGGCCCGTTGATGTCCACTCAAAGCTGCCCAAGCGGGTAAGGCCTTTTTGGCTGCTGCCACCGCATCGTTTACATCTTTCTCATTGGCCTCTCCGATTTTTGCCAGCTTTTTCTTATTGGCTGGGTTGATGGTGTCAAAGTATTTTTTAGAAGCCGGCTTTTTCCACTTGCCATTGATAAACAATGAAAATATATTGTTATTTTTCTTTAGAAATGCCATTGCTTCGGCTGGGTTTTCGGGTGCTGGGCCGTATTCCATGGTGGTGTATATTTCTTTG
Source organism: uncultured Saprospiraceae bacterium (assembly GCA_964508085.1). Taxonomy (GTDB): domain Bacteria; phylum Bacteroidota; class Bacteroidia; order Chitinophagales; family Saprospiraceae; genus CALGLS01. The sequence goes on from CAZDTI010000445.1 coordinate 3,465, forward strand.
ATTGATTTTTTCATGTATTTTAGAGTATTGAGTTGGCTTTTAGTCGATGTTAAAGTTCTATTTTAATGAAAAATTAAGTTGTTTAAGTTAAAAGATTTCATCCTATAGGTAGTAAATTAAAAGATTTGAAATAATTTCATTGTTCTTTTTTTAATTTGTCTTCGATCGAAAGGATCCATTTTTTTTGTTCGTCTGTATCCGGAACTTTCAATTTCCGGAATTTACCAATGACCTCAAAAATGCTATTTCCTTCAACTCCCAGATTTATCATAGTCGCCGCTGCTAAAATGGATGATCTACCAATTCCCATACGGCAATGAATTACAACTTTCTTATTTTCATTAATTCTACTTGCTAAGTTCTTTGCTAGTTTTATAAAATTATATTCATTAGTAGGAGTACTAACATCTTTGATTGGGAAGTTTATAAAGTCTATTCCTTTTTCCATACAAAATTTTTCTTCATCTTGCAATCCTAACTCCCATTCTTCAGATTTTTCCAAGAGTGAAACTAAGCAGTCTATTTTTCTGATTTTCAACCATTTTATTTCATCTTCTAACCAATCGCCTCCTCTTGGTCGAGCCATGGTTCCAATTTTCTTTTTACCAATTCTTTCATCGTTTATCCAATGAATATCTGAAATCACTGTATTTTGTTTGTATTATGAATAATTTGATCTTTATAAGATTATCACTTTAATGAAATCTGTTGAATTTGACACCTTTAAAATTTGATTAATGAGAGACGTACTAATGAATTGTTAAGCCCAATTGTATTCCAGTTAGCGCCCAAGTGATACGATACTGATAACTTAATTTCTTTGATCAAAGAATCTAATTCATTGTTGTATTTTCTAATTGCCATAGTACTCTATTCTCTTTCTTATCTGGAAAGCAAGAAATCCCCTACGCCATCGGATGTCGATACCCCGCCGAATACCTTCCCGTCACATAATGCTCCAACTGCCGCTCAATATCTCCTAACAATGAACTCGCACCAAACCGAAACAAATCCGGATTCAACCAATCGTCTCCCAATTCCTCCTTGATCAAAATCAACCAAGCCAGTGCATCCTTAGCCGTACGAATACCACCCGCAGGTTTGAAGCCAACCTTGTAACCCGTCAACTCATGATAAGTCCGCAATGTTCTAATCATCACCAAGCTAACTGGAATCGTCGCATTCACCGGCTCTTTTCCCGTAGAGGTCTTTATAAAATCAGAACCCGCCATCATGCTGACCATAGAAGCTTTTGCCACTTTAGTCAAAGTCGGGATTTCGCCTGTTGCCAAAATAGTTTTCATATGTGCAGGTCCACACGCTTTGCGATAAGCCGCTACCTCTTTATACAACTCTTTCCACTTCGACTCCAGCACCAATCTCCGTGTGATGACAATATCAATTTCTGTAGCACCTGCTGCTACCGACAATTCAATCTGTTTGATTTTTTCTTTTAAAGGAACCTGTCCAGCAGGAAAACCAGTAGAAACAGCAGCAATTGGCATTTTAGAATCACCCAAAGCCATTTTTGCATCCCGGATCATATTGTGGTAAACACATACGGCCCCAGTTGTCAGTCCTTCCTTTTCCATACCCAAAGCCTCCAAAATATCCATTCGAACGGGAGACATAGCTTTGGCGCAAAGCCGATGTACATTTCCTTTGGTGTCGTCGCCAGCAAGGGTCGTCAGATCTATGCAACTGATGGCTTTGAGCAACCAAGCAGCTTGATATTCTTTTTTGACGGAGCGTCTTTTGGTCAAAGTGGCCGCCCGGCGTTCTACCGCAGAACGATTGATATTGATGTCTTCAAACCAAGAGGCATCGAATGGGACGCCATCGTTTCTTTTTATACTGTGGGTTGAAGGTTTGCTTTTTGCTTTT
>CAZDTI010000445.1:5448-7087 GCA_964508085.1 uncultured Saprospiraceae bacterium
GCCAAAATACCTTTCTTTTTCTCAATCTCAAAAGCCTTTTCCAACAAAGCTTTTGCCTTCCCAAAGTTACTCTTTTTATTGGTATACAAAAACGCTAGAGATTCTCCTTTTTTTACCTTATCACCGACCTTTTTTTTCAGTAAAATCCCTGCCCCATAGTCAATAGTGGATTCCTTTGTTTCTCGACCAGCGCCCAAGGCCATGGAGGCCAATCCGACGTTCAGTGCATTCAAATCTGTGATATAGCCACTTTTTGGACTCTTGAAAATCTCCCTGAACTTCGATCGCGGCAACAATTTAGTATTTTTAATAACATTAATATCACCGCCCTGCGATTTTACGAAAGTTTTGAACTTCCTAAAAGCCTTTCCCGATTTTATCAATTTTTTTAAAATGGTGATTGCTTGCTTTTTTGTCTTTGCAGCTTTCGCTAAAAGTAGCATCTGCGCACCCAGTTCCAGACAGAGTTCAGTCAAATCTTCCGGACCATTTCCTTGTAAGGTATCAATAGCCTCTTTGACTTCTAATGCATTGCCAACTGCAAAACCAAGCGGCTGATGCATCGCTGAAATAACTGCAATTACCTTTCTGTTCATCTCTTTTCCAATGCCAATCATAATCTCCGCCAATGCTTCTGCATCTTCTGTGGTTTTCATGTAAGCACCTTCGCCAACTTTTATATCAATAACAATGGCATCCGCACCGCAAGCCAATTTCTTGCTCATAATACTGGACGCAATCAAGGATTTATTATCTACTGTTCCAGTTACATCGCGGAGCGCATATAACTTTTTATCCGCTGGAACCAAATTCGCATTTTGTCCACAAACGGCAATATTGTTTTTCTGAACCTTATCTATGAAATCTTCTTTTGACATTGTAACGGACAAGCCTTTGATGGATTCCAATTTGTCCAAGGTGCCACCTGTATGCCCCAATCCTCTGCCCGACATTTTCGCAACGGGAACGCCTGCCGCTGCAACTAAAGGAGCAAGAACAATAGTTGTTTTGTCACCGACACCACCGGTACTATGCTTGTCGACTTTGATGCCTTTGATTTTAGATAAATCAATCAAATCACCAGAGCGCATCATTTGGTCGGTAAGGGTTGCTGTTTCTTTGGTACTGAAACCTTGGAAGAATGCGGCCATTAAAAAAGCGGAGACTTGATAATCGGGAATTTTGCCAGAGACAAAGCCTTTTATCAAACGGGTGTAGTCCTTTTTAGTAAGTGCTTTTCCGTTACGTTTCTTTTTTATGAGTTCGATCATTTTTGTTTTTTTAAAAGGGTAGATGATGGTTGATAAGGGTGGATGAGGGGGGGGTAAGGGAGCAAATGCCGTCAACTTAAGAAACTCAGAGGGAAGGCTTTCAGAACTTTTGCTCTTCTCTTTGCTGCCCACGAAGTTCCGAAAACCACTAAGTTGACGACATTTGATAAGGGAGCGCTCAACTCGCGGGTCTCATTTCGTTTTACTTACGTTATATGGAAACCCTTATCCACCCTCAACTGCCATCATCCACCCTTATTCACCCTCAGTATCTCACCCAAATAACTTTCCCCAGCACCTTGATAATCAAGGCCTAAGGCTTCGCCAATTGTAGCTGCAATATCGGAAAATGATTCTCGAATTCCGAT
>CAZDTI010000446.1:0-7079 GCA_964508085.1 uncultured Saprospiraceae bacterium
AAACAAGAATCGTCATTTACTTTATCTTCAGTCCATCCTCATTTTCAAATCTTCCTGTCACCAACCAGCCTCCAAAATTTTCTGATACCGCCAGCAAGAGTGTATTTTGTCCCTTTTCCAAATCGAGATAAATGGCATCGAATAGCCCTATGGTGCCTAAGTAGCGATAGTCTCGTGATCGGAATGAATTATTACCTTTATAAATTGCTTTATCATTTAAAATCGCGACGACTCTGTCACTGTAGCCAAATTCAAAAAGTTTTACCTGATCCTTATCTGAATTGATTGTTATTTTTGCAAAAACAGTATTACCAGAAGATCCATCTCTAAGTACTACTTGCCGTGCGATATTAGCCGCAGTTCCCTCTTCTACTTGGATCGTTTTCCCCCATGTTCTGGCTTCAATAACTTGCTTTAACTGTGCTGGGTTTTCTAATTGTTTTTCTTCAAACTTATCAGAAACCTCCCATTCCGGAACTAAACCTGCTATGGGTTTTCTTTTACTGGGTTTAAAACCAACAATCTCATGGGCGTTTTTATCAATTTTAAAATTGGCATAATATCTTGCGGCAAAACCTCCTCCAAACGAAACGCTTCCTTCCTGAGGTTGATGAACGAGATTCCAGGAAAAATTAGGCTTCTTTGAGTAGTCAAGATAGATCTGTGCCTTCCTGTCATGGACCACTAATTTTACATGAGTCCAATCGTCGAAATTATACTCATATGGAAAGGAATAAGCTGGACCAAAATAAAATTGCCATGGCGTGGTACCATTGATTACGGGAGTCGCTTGGTTGGCATCTGGTTTTCCCGACATATGCGGTCTGAAATAGAACTTCTCCATATTGCCTGGGCTGAAGTTTCTAAATTCTATCCCCGGAAAGCCTCGTCTCTCAGAAAGAAAAATATCAAACTCAATAGTGCCATTTAGAAATTTAGTGTCTTTTAGTTTCAAGGTACCTCCCTGGAGGTAGATGGCATCTTTTCCTTTATATTTTTCGAATAGATAAGCGTTTGCATTTATTTCCCAGTGAGCGGTGTCTAAGGAAATGATCTCTTGCGCTTCAATCCGTGTAGTAAGCAAAATTATTAATACAGACAAAGTGGTACTGAATCTAATCATGATTGTTAATTTAGTTTTTAAATATCCCGCAAGTTGGAAAATGAGGGAGAAAAAGGCTGAACAACTTCGTGCAAGTTGGTTCATTCTTGTACAAGTCTTTATTTTTGATGACTTTTGTCAAAGGTTATGAATAGATATCCAGATTATAATTTAGTACAGAAATGCTTGCTTGAAATAGAAGAAAAGCTAGGTTGGGGAAACGCTGACCAATGGCATAGTAAGGTGTTTTCTGAATTGAGCGAAAAAATTCAAGCGGAAACTAATATACTTTTGAGTCCAACTACTTTAAAACGGGTTTGGGGGAAGGTGAGCTATAAGCATGCACCAAGTATCAATACACTAAATACCCTTTCTCAATTTGCCGGATACACCAATTGGAGAGATTTTAAAATTAGTTCGAGCATTCCAAAAAAGAAAAAAGTTAAGACGAAGTCCATTTCTAATCTGGGTATTATAATGGTTTCCGCAGCCTGTATGACCATATTATTCATCTCCTTTTTCTCCATGGTGGATCCTGAAACTAACAACTCAAATATTCCCCCCCCAGAAACTATTACATTTTCCAGTAGGCCGATTACAGATGGTCTACCAAACTCTGTAATATTTGACTTCGACTTGAAGAATACAACAACGGATAATATTTTCATCCAACAATATTGGGATGAGACAAAGACCATTAGAATAAAGCCGACGCAAAAACAGGCAACTGGTATTTATTATTATCCGGGTTATTTTAGAGCAAAGCTCCTGATCAACGAGCAACAAATAAAAGAGCATGATTTATTTATTAAAACGGAAAAATGGATAGGCACCCTTGATTATAAACCAATCCCTAAATATATAGAGAATCTTGACTTAAGGAAAGGCCTTTTGTCCTTTCCGCCTGCTGTAAAAGAAGAGATCAAATCAAGTCCACAACCACTGCTTTCTTCTTTTCATTTCGTTAATGATTTTAAAGGTGTTTCTGGAGACAATTTCTTATTTAAAACTTCTATTAGAAATACTTATTCAGATAAGTGGGCGATCTGTCAAAATACAAAGATTGTGATTCTAGGAACGAAGGGAGCGATGATTATTCCTTTTTCGATTCCTGGTTGTGTTTCGGATATCGGCTTGATGCTTAATGATGTTTATGTAAGTGGGAAGGAGCATGACCTTTCTGCCTTTGGCCTTGATTTTTTTGAGTTTCGAAACATTGAAATGGAAGTCAAGGAGAAAGAAGTTAGTGTCCGTGTAGATGGAAAGCAGATTTATTCCGGAGCTTACTACCGAGCTATTGGTCAATTGGTTGGTATTCGTTTTCGGTTTTTAGGAATAGGGGAAGTAAAAGACTTGATTATTAAAAATGCTGAAGGAACTACTGTAGTTGATGGGATATAGCTAAAAACAAAAAATAACCCCTCCTTTTCAACTAAGGAAAAGGAGGGTATTATCAAAATAAAGGAAGTAGAGGTAAGGAAATAGGGGCAAAAAAGAGGTTTTTTCTTTATTATTTTTTTACTGCATTTAAATTGTAATAGAACGGTTATTGGACACACCGCAATTATCAGAGTCTTCCAAATCCTAACAAAAGAAGCGTCCTGAAGGCTGTCCCCCCAGGACGCTAGTTTTTGAGTTGCTTATACTTCAGTAACAAGCAATAAAACTAGCGCCCATAACAACAAGTCAAGACAAGGAAACGAACATACAATTTTTCTCATATAGCATTCATTATTATTACTTTTTCAAATAGTGCTTTCTTGTTTTTTAATTACAACCAAGCTTCATTTAGAAGCCTGGCTGTAATCTTGTTTAAACATTCGGTTATGAATTGGGGTTACCAAAAGGAACCAAATCCTAGTTCCAAATAGCTGGAGTATCACTTAAGCAAATACTTACGACAAGAAAAAAATGACTTAAATCACTATTTTTAATTGGCTAAATATTGGGTTAAATAATTTGGGTATGTAACCACTGAACTCATGCCCAATATGCAGCGAAAAGGCTGCCATTAGCAATAAAAAGACTGACTAAATTGTCCAATTTCAAGTAAAATTGTCCGGAATAGCAGCGAATTATCCAGAGATAACAAGGATTGTCCGAGCAAGGAGATTGCAGCGGAAAAGGGTGACTTAGTTTCGGTGATTTCGGAAATATTCAGAAGGGAGAATGCCAAAACGTTCTTTAAAGAGTTTCGAAAAATAACCCGGTCTTCGGATGCCTACAGAGAAGGCAACCTCCTTAACCGTTCTTACCTCCCCTGATTCCAAAATCTCTTTGGCTTTGATTAAGCGCATTTCCTGGATGTACTGATTGGGCGTCATATGGGTGAGTGATTTGACTTTTTCGAAGAACTGAGATCGTCCAATTTCAAAGTTTTCGATGATACTGGGTAAGTCTAAGTTACTGTCTTCTAATCGTTCATGGATGATACTTCGTAGCTCTTCCAACCAGAGCTCTTCTTTTTTACTCAGCTGTGCCCTCATCTCCGCAATCTGTTCTGCTTGTGAGTGAATCGTTTTTTGATTTTTAAGATTCTGGCTGGTTCTTTCTATAACTTGGTTCTCCAATTCTACTTCTCGCTTTCTTAGTTGAGTCGTTCTATACTTGGTTGCTCCCCAGATACAGATACAGATGATGAGGAAAACGCCAATCCAAAATGGAATGGTCTGGAAAAACGGTAGCGCAATTTGAATGGGAACCTGGAGCGTTTCTCCTAGTTGTTTTCCATTACTTTGGATCGCTTTGACTTTGAGTTCATAGGCTCCTGGTTCTATCCCAAAAAGTTCAATGTGGTTATCTGCACTAATAAATTCTCTGGATGTATTCTTAAATGCTTTCTTTTCCGATTGCTCCAAAGTATAATGCAATTTGGTTTTCCCTGCCCAAAAAATATCAGAACAAGCTATTTCCAGATCAATGACATTACTTCCAGCTTTTAAGTCAGCCAGATCTATCTTTGTTCCATCTGAAAAAGTGTCTCGCAGGGTTTTCTTGCCAAAAATCGAAAGGTGTGCTATGTTCAATTGAAAGTTGGCTTGCTCCAAAGGGTTGTTTAAAAAATCTTTAGGATCAAATCCCGTTACTCCATTTTGACCACCGAAATACAGATATCCGTCATCCGCCTGATGGTGCGATATTCGGTTAAATTCATTATCGGTAATTCCATTTTCGGCAGTAAAAACAATGGCTTTCTCTTTTGTTTTATCAAAACGAATTATCCCATTGAAGCTACTCATCCAGAGATAGCCATAGCTGTCTTCGTATATCGAATATATATTGTTAGAAAGCAAACCATGTCGCTCATCAAATATTTCTATGGCTCCTCCTGCTTTGTCCCATTTAATCAAACCAATGTCTTCGGTTGCCAACCAATAAATGCCATCAGCATCCTGATACATGTGTTGAAACTTATTGGAAGGTAAGTTGAATTTTCCAGTATGTTTTTTTCCAAAACCAGCGACAATTCCTTTTTCAGCATCTAATTGATACAGCCCGTTATTGCTAGCGGCCCAGACCACTCCGTTTTTGTCTTTAAACAAATCCAGAATCATTGCTTTTCGAACTTCTTGAAAGTTATTGTATTTGTTAAAGTCTCGGATCTTGCCATCATGAAGCATAGATAATCCCTCTTCTCCAATCCAATATTCGCCGTTTGAATCGTGGAGCATAGACCAAATTCGATCGGCATTACTTGGGTCTTCATATTCAAAGTTCCTTGAAATAGTGCTCTTTGTTCCTTCTATTTTGACGACCTCACGATTCGCAAACCAAAGCTCTTCGTTGTTATCTTCTAAGACTACAAATTTCTTGTTAGCTTCATCAAATAGATCCCTAGTCTTCCCATTGGACAAGTCAATAACCTTTGTTCCCAAATAGGTGTTGATAAACAATTCATTCCCTTTTTCTAATAGTCCACGGCAACGATAAAACGGAGCAGACTGGGATATTACTTCATCACGATAGAGAAAGCGTTTGAATCGTTGCTCCTGACTTTTCACAATGGTTAAACCATTTTCACCATACCATAAGTTACCATTTAAATCTATGCAAGCCGTACGTGGTGATTTATCAATAGGCAGAGAAAGTCTTCGTCCTTCAAAGGAAAGCATGTGCAACATTGGCTTCTTATAGAGCCAGGTTTGATTGCTGTCCTTATCAAAAAAAACGGGGTGAATTATTTCCAGATCATCACTCAGATGTGGTAGTGGAGACGCTTCGTATTCATCATTGGTTTGTTTGACAAATAATTTGTGGCCATGAATTTGACCAAACTGCCAAACCATAAACCGTTGATGATCCCCCAGGACGTGCAAATCTCTGAGTTCGCGTTTGATGTTGTAATTGGTGTTAAATAAAAATTTCCCTGTAGCGGAAACGAGTACCACTTGTTTATTTTTAGTTCCTACCAAAGTTCCGTCTGAAAAAATATCAATTGGTGCGAATCCCCTAGGAATGTCCATTTCTTCAAAAAGAGACTCGCTGTTGTATTTCCAAAGTTGCTGGTTGGCAAAAAAGTAAAGTTGGTGCGATTCATCTTCAAAAAACTCCTGAACATCTTTTAGCTCGAAAGGTGCTTTATTTCCAAATTTCTCAGAAAAAGAAATCCTTTTGTTATTTTTTACCTCTAAGATATCAATAGCAAAAAGATCATTTTTAGTTCGAGCATTAGTTGTGCTGAATAGCCATAAGTGGCCCTCCTGATCCTGATGGATAAAATCTACCGTAGTAAAATTAAGTTGCTCATCATCTTGCTTCCAGTATTTCCAACTGAATCCATCAAAATGATTTAGGCCGTCTGCGGTTCCAATATACATACCACTTTCGTCTGGGTATAAGGAGAGGACTTTGTAATGAGACAGACCTTCCTCCATCCCAATACGCATGGTATTCGTGAAATAGTCCTGACTCTGAGTTCTAGAGGAAAGGATAAGAAGTGTAAAAAGGAGTAAGTTTCGCATATCGGATTCTATTGATTAGTAATAGATACGCAAATATTGGTTGGTAGTTTCTTTGGTTATATCAAGGCATTAGAATCAAACTGATGAATCTAATGCCACTAGTTACATCTCTACCTAGATCGGCAGTGTACATGCTTTAGCTGTTGGGGTTTCTAAGACTCCAATATTTCAGAAATTAAGGTTTTATACTCTTGAACATCCCTTTCAAATTTTTTCTGTAAAGCAACCCATAATGCAATTCCCATTGCTACTATTAGTCCTCCAAACAAGTACAAGGAAGCGCCCGTACTCGTTTCTGAAATTACCCCAATTAACCATAGACCAAAAATCACAACGGAGATTACGGTCAAGGTCATAAAGAAGTGTGGCATAAAAGAAATTTCTACATCGGTCTCATTTTCAGTAGCTGCTTTCAATACCTTTCCCTTTACAACAATTCTATTACGATGTAAAATTTGATCTGGATATTTAACCGGTTTCCGGAAATTAAATATTGCTGAATCATTTTTACCCTGATCCATATTAAAAATAAAACCGCCAATAGAATCAAGCGCGGAGTCTAGTTTTTTAATATTCTCTTGAGGGTTACTTTTAATTTTAAAATTCCATTTTTTCATTTTGTATCTACTTTATTGAAATTTACGACGCAATAAATCTATTTTTTTCCAAAAATCATATTCCTATTTTTCCTTCTTCTTCATTCGTCCTTGTTCCTTCAATACTTTAGTAATCATCCATTCCAACTGACCATTCACACTACGGAATTCATCAGCGGCCCATTTCTCCACGAGCTTCATCGTTTCTTCATCTATTCGTAATACAAATTTTTTCTTCGGCATAATGATCTAAGGAATGTTGTAGAATGAATTAAGGCTGTTCAGAAAAATCAACTTGTTATTTTTGATTAAGGATTTAAAATTAAGGATTTTCCCATCAAGGGTAAATAAGGTACGTTTTTCACGTCTGAGGGAAAAATCCTTAATCCTGCATCCTTAATCTTCAATCTATTCTAACAA
>CAZDTI010000447.1:0-7066 GCA_964508085.1 uncultured Saprospiraceae bacterium
TATTAATCTAATTTTTAACCACATCCTGTCTTATAAGTATAATATAAGCCAAAGCGGAGTGAAAAACCCGAATAGCAGATGACAATGTAAAAACCTGTTATATTTTATGTAAAAACTGGAATATTTAGATTAGAGATCCTAATCCGTTGGAAGTGTAAAATGAAACATAGTGCCTTGACCCGGTGTAGATTCTACCCAAATATTTCCACTATAGTAATCAACTACGTTTTTGCAGATCGCCAATCCGATCCCTGTATTTCCATCATTTCCTTTGGTAAAAATTTTGAAAATACTATCCTGTTCCTCTTGGGGAATACCTCTGCCATTGTCAGCTACGGTCAGATGAAAGTAGTTCTCTATTTGTTGACAAGAAATGTTCACTTCTGGTCTTCTATCTGGCAAGGCATAAGCCAGTGCATTTTCTAATAAATTATGAAAGAGTTGATGAATACTGACGTTATGCGCATAGATCACAGGGAGATCCTCAATGTTTACAACAGCATTTGCACGTAAAATTTTATCGTCTAACAACTTCAATTGAGCAGCTACTACTTCATTCATATCTACTTCTTCCAAGGCAGCACTTTTGTTAGAAACGGAGTAATAAGTAAGTAAATTCTCACAGAAATTCTTCAGGTAGCTCGCTTTAGCATTTACTGCGACTGCAGAGGGAAAATTGTTTTGGTCCTTTTCTTTATCAGTATGTTCAAGTATAGCGTTCAAGCCAGAACGGATATCATGAGCCAAGGAAAAGTTGAACGTTTTCAGTTGTTTATTCAAATCCACCAGCTTGGTGTTTTGCGCTTTTAAAACTTGTTCTTTCGCCGATAACTTTTCAGAATTCACTTTTTCTTTCTTAAATAAATCTCTAATTTTGAATAAGGAAAAAGCTAAAAATCCGATTAACAACAGTAGTAAGCCGCCAATTTTATATAGGGTCGAATTTTGCTTACTCACTAAAGTATTCACCTCTACCAATCTTTTATTCTCCAATGACTTTCCCAATATTTCCTGTGCCTTCTCGTGATTGGCTAATTGGTATTGATAATCAAAATCGAAAAGCTGATCCTTATATTCGTTTCTATTATTAGCCAATTCCAATGCTTTTTGACTTTGACCGGACTGAGCGTATATCGCGATTCCTAAATCAAAAATAGCTTCATCAGCCACTCGATAATCTATCTTTTTAGCCAAAGTGGATAACTCATTAAAATGGAAAAGCGCTTGATTCTTTTTTCCGTTTTCGTTGTAACAGCGTGCCAATTGCACCATGATATCTATGCTTTCCAAACTATGTTTTCCTTTAATTCGGTCATAACCTCTTTTAGCGGCCTCTAAGGCTTTAGCTTTCTCTCCTTTTGCCATTGCCAGACGACTATCTCCTAAGTCAACATTTACAGAAAGGTCATCGTTTTTTATTTTTTCGCTGATGGTTCTAGCAGTCTCCAATTCTAAGGCTGCATCCTTTAAATTCCCAAGGAAAACATGACAAATAGCCAGATTAGCATGGTCGATTCCAATCTTAAACTCATCTTTAGAATTCTTGGAATATTTAAGAGCTTCTTCGTAATAATGCAAAGCCTCTCCATACTGTTTCCTTTTGGCCAATAAGGTTCCAATCCCAGAGCAAGAATAACTGTAGGGCATTTCCCGTTTGAATTTCAAAGCTACTTCATTCGATTTCTCAAAATTAGCAATGGAATTCAAATCATCTCCCATATCCTGATACGTTGCACCAATATTATAGTAAATGATGTATTTATAATCTTCTACCCCTTTTTCATCAGCCACTAATAATGCCTCTTGATAGAATTGAAGCGCCTTCTCATAGTCCCCCTTTTTCCTTTGTACAACCCCCAATTCATTGAGTCCACCCAATTGACGGTAAGTCATATTATGGCGAGTAGCAAAAGTCACATACATATGTGCAAGAGAATCGTGCAACTCCAATTGATTGGATCTGGAAGCAATACCTAAGGAGCGGCCAAGTCTGGAAATATTCTGCTTACTAGTATCTGCAGGGTTGAAAACGGATAAAAGGCTATCCAACAAAGAAGGTTTTGGCTTAGCCACTAAAATGAAGCTAAGACTTAGTAAAAAAAGCGAGAGGAGGTATTTCTTTTTATTCAACATTTCTAATTAGAAAAGGCGCGTACTTGGAATATTTAGTACAGTAGTAGCCGGAATTATCCAATATTTAGGTCGGTAGCACTACTTTTTCCATTTGTATTGTCAATTCAGTACAATTATTGTAAAAACATAAACAGAAAAAACAGACATACTATATTTTTCAAATATCATTCCTAAGTAACAAAGGTGAATTACCACCCTGAAGAAACGAGCTAACTTAGGTACTACAAGCTTTAATTTTCAAGCGATAACAATACCTTCTGACGAAATTTAACTTTTATGAATACGACTGCTAATTTGAAAGAAGCCATCAACATTTTAATTGTAGACGATACGCCAGAACAAATCCAGTATCTCGCAGAAAAACTAGGGAAAATAGGCTTTAAGTCTGTTCGATCTGCTTCTACTTTGAAAGAAACACTCAAGGTGGTTAATGATCGAGATGTGGATGTCTTGTTGATGGATTATGATTTCAAAGGCAGGGAATACACTGGTGTTGACATTGTCAGCCAACTCAAAGATTTTACAAAATTCGCGGTGATATTTATTTCTACTCATTATCACGAACACGTTTATGATGAGGTCAAAAAGGTGGGGGCTAAGGCTTTTCTAAATAAAAATGCTTCAGAATTGGAGTTACTACAAGCTATTGAGTTGGCCTACCTGGAAGTCAATCACAAAAAAGAGCAAGCTCCTCAAGACTTTTTCCTTTGTAAAATACGAAAGACCATAAAGAAAATATACTTCAGCGAAATCAATTATGTGGAAGTTAGTGGCCGATATTCTCAAATATACTTTGATGGCGGCACCGCAATTGTCGATCAAGCCATAAAAAATGTAGCACCATTGTTACAACCTTTCAACTTGGTTCGCATCCACAAAAGCTTTATTGTTAATAATGCTAAGATCACCAGTATTAACATTGATGATAGTACGCTGACAATTGGGGATAAAATATTTCCAATAGGACGGAGTTTTCGAAAGAACGTGTTATCCAATTTGAAATTGGGATTTTAGTTCTTGTTTACGCCTTGCGATTTTTAGGAATTAACATTTAGCTTTTACTCCACTACCACACCTAAACTCCCCAACAATCCAATTACATTTGCTTGAGAAAATTTAGCTTTCTTAACCTTATTCTCCATAGGGTCTATGCTAAAACCAACTGCTGTTCTAAAATCTGCCTTTTCCAAATTGGTTCTGTCAAAGATCGCTTTTGTCAAATTGCATTGATGAAAGGAGGCTTTGCTGAGGTTAGTTTCCGAAAAATCTACCTCTTGTAATTCGCAATGGTCAAAAGAAGTTCCAACCATTTCCAATTTAAAAAACGAAGCCAGTTTTAACTGACAGTTGGTGAATTGAACAGCGAAAAGAAATTCTTTACAATTTGAAAATTGAAGCCCCAATAATTTGCAGTTTGAGAACTGGACATCGCGCATCGCTGAATCTGTTATATTGGCATTACTGAGGTCGCATTGTTCAAAACGGCATTCGACAAAAGTCCAATGAGACATATCCACTTCTGAAAAATGGCAATTGGTGAAAGTACAATTGTCGTATTTCTCTTCTGTGAGAGGATTTTCGTTGAAATCTATATTAGAGAAATTTTTATTTTCCATGAGACAAAGATAGTTGAATACTTAGGACTCACTAAAAAAGTATGTACCTTTCGCGGGCAAAATTAAAATCTAAACCATTCTTTGTAAAATACGGAATCTTCTCTGGTGGTCAATTCGGACCACTTAAACAAAACCGGCTAATTCCTCAAAGAATCAATACCGTTCAAATGTCTGTAAAACAATGTTTACTCCTTCTCTTTTCGGTCTCTTTATTTTTTACTTGTGAAAACTCAACGCCTACAACAGAACCAAAAGTAGAAACCACCAAGCCTCCTGCAATGAACCCTGAAATAGCTATTCTGGAACATAAAATAGAAGCACAACTCGGCGAAGGCGCTTTATGGAATTACAAAACCCAGGAATTTTATTGGATAGATATAGAAGGGAAGCAACTCCACATTTATAATCCAAAAACGAAAACCAACCGCTCCTTCCCCACTCCATCGCGAATTGGGACGGTAGTCGCTTCCGGACCACAGGAAGCTTTGGTGGCTCTAGAAGATGGTATGTACAAAATAAATACACAAACAGGAATCCTATCTCTCTTCAAAACAGTAGAAAGTGACCAACCAGAAAACAGATTCAACGATGGAAAATGCGATCCCGCAGGCAGACTTTGGGTCGGTTCTATGCACTTACAACAAATAGCAAATGCAGCCAACCTTTGGAAAATTGACAAAGATGGAACGGCTACTAAAATGCTGGATAGTATTACGATCTCCAATGGCATCGTCTGGACTAAGGACAAAAAGACCATGTATTATATTGATACACCAACCGGAGTCATTCGCGGTTTTGATTATGACCTAAATGCGGGTACCATTTCTAATGAACGTGTTGCCGTAACCGTTCCAGAAACCCTTGGATTTCCTGATGGAATGGCCATTGATGAAAATGATCAGCTTTGGGTCGGACTTTGGAATGGGAATGCCGTGGCGCATTTTGATCCTTTGACTGGAAAGCTCATATCAAAAATAGAAGTGCCTGCACATAATGTAACAGCTTGTGCTTTTGGTGGGGAGAATTTGGACACCTTATATATTACAACAGCTCGTATAGATATGACAGCGGAGGAGTTGATAAAATATCCAGATGCCGGTTCAGTCTTCATGGCAGTGCCTGGAGTGAAAGGAGTGCAAAGTACTTTTTTTGGAGAATGAGTGAAAGCTCCTAATCTTAAAAAATAATATGTCAAAAAATAAAAAAATCGGCATTTCATTCTCCGGCGGTGGAACCAGAGCGGTGGCGCACATTGGCATCATAAAAGCGCTTCGGGAGAATGGTATTGAGGCGGATTGTGTAGCGGGTACGAGTGGTGGTGCGATTGTCGGGGCCCTATATGCTGCTGGGCTTTCGGTAGAGAAAATGATGGATTTTGCCGCACAAGGAAAGCTCTCCAATTTGTTTCAGGCTAAGTTTCCGACAAGAGGATTGGCTGGTTTGGATTTTCTTGGATCATTATTAAATCAGTATATAAGTACGGACACTTTTGAAGGGCTCAACATCCCCTTAACTGTAGTCGCTTCGAATTTAAATACTGGAACAATAGCTCATTTCAATAGTGGCTCCCTTTACCCTGCAGTGATGGCATCTTGCGCTATTCCGCTGATGTTCAAGCCAATAGAGATCGAAAACGAACTCTATGCAGATGGGGGCATCTTTGACAATATGCCGGTAAGTCCTTTGGAGGAAAAATGCGATATCATTATTGGAGTTAATTTGATTCCCCTCGTTCCAATAGCTTCTAATAAACTGAGTTCTGTTTTTTCCATCAGCATGCGCTCTTTTGATATGGTAGTGGCCCACAACTCCCAAATTAATTTCCCACTTTGCAACATGGTCATAGAACCGACAAAAACACACAATTATAGCATTTTCAATTTTTCCGCTTCAAAAGAATTATTTGACATTGGTTATGAAGAAGCGATAAATAAAATGTCAGCTTTAAAAGAATTATTGGTGGTCTAAAGCTAATAAGAAGTACAAAAGAAACTGCCTACTACTCCTTTTCAACAATATTATTCCTTCCTACTTTATTTTACATACTTTCAACTTCTTCCTTCATTTTTTTCACCTTTTGCAAATCCAAGACATTTGGTATACAAAAGAGAATTAATTCTTACCCAATGGTAGACTTATTGCTGTTTGGGGTCGTTAGTAATTCGCTTGTTAGAAAACATGACTAGCGAGACTCCTATTTCTCATTTGTACAAAAGGACTCAGCTAAGACAAAATAGAAATAAGCTTTTACTCAACTTTGTATTTCATAAATAACAATAGATATACAAATCTATCTTTTATACTTAATTAGTTAATTAAATTTCATCCTAATAAAAAAATAATTAAAATGAAAAATTTAAGTTTCTTCTTTTTAGCCGCATTGGCTACTGTTTTTGTTTTTACTTCTTGTGGTAAAGACGATGATTCTTCTTCAGACACCACTGATTTGACTTTAAACATTACTGGTCTACAGAACCTTGGTGCTGACTATGCTTATGAAGGTTGGATCATGGTAGATGGTGCTCCTGTTTCTACGGGTACTTTCACCGTAGATGACGCCGGGGCATTGACTTCTTCTACTTTCCAGGTTAGTACTTCTGATGCTGATGTTGCAACTGCTTTCATCTTGTCTATTGAGCCTAGCCCGGATTCAGATCCTGCTCCTGCTGCTACCAAAATTTTGGGTGGTGCAATCGATGCAAAAACCGGTACTTTATCTGTAGCACACGCTGCTGCATTGGGTAATGACTTTTCAACTGCTGCTGGAAAGTACATCTTGGCTACTCCTTCTGACGGAGCTGACACTAACGAGTCTAGCGGACTTTGGTTCTTAGACAACTCTGGAACAGACCCTGTTGCTTCTTTGGAATTGGCTACTTTGCCTGCTGGTTGGAAATATGAAGGTTGGGCTGTTATTGACGGAACACCAGTTTCTACGGGTACTTTCACTTCTGCTTCTGGCGATGACGGATGGGCTCCTTACAGCGGTTCTGAAGGAACGCCTCCATACCCTGGTGAAGACTTCTTGTTGAATGCACCTGCTGGATTGACTTTCCCTGCTGACTTATTAGGGAAAACTGCGGTTATTTCTGTTGAGCCAGATCCAGACAACTCTACTGATCCTTTCGTATTGAAGCCATTAGTAGGAATGATCTCTGCTACTGCCGAAGTACACACTCCACACGCTATGGAGAACAATGCTGCTGCAACTAACCCAACGGGGTCTGTTACTATTAAGTAATAAGTTGTTGCTTTCGCAAAATAAACATGACTCATCCCAAAAGTAGGGTGTGCACGTAAAGATTTGCAAATAAAGA
>CAZDTI010000448.1:0-1566 GCA_964508085.1 uncultured Saprospiraceae bacterium
CATATATACCAAGTGGTAGCAACATTCTTGAAAATTCATCCATAAAAGTAGTAGACTTAGTGTCTAATAGCATAATTAATACTATTGAAATCGGAAAGGCCCCCACCTCCATGGCCATAAATTCCGATGAAAGCAAAATATACATTTCAAATAGTAGTGATGGTACCATTAGCGTGATCAATACAGCATCTAATACAGTTATTGAAACCATCGTTATTGGAGAGGTGGTACAAGGAATCACCTTAAGCCCTGATGATAATTTTCTTTATGTCTTGCTCATAGATCTTAATCAATTGAAAATTGTTGATCTCAATACCCTTTCAATATCCAATCCTATTCCAACGGGATTTGTTCCGGCTAGTGTTGCCGCCTCCCCAAATAGTGAAAAAGTTTATTTTACCAATCATTATGCGGAATCAATTGGGGTTTTAGAAACCGCAACAAATACCATAGAGGCTACTATTGACATTGATCACATTGGACCATCTGATATTCTGGTAAGTCATGATAATTCGAAAGTATTCGTAACTACAGTAGATGGGTATATGCTAACAATTGATGCTGCTACAAATACAGTAGTATCTTCGTTTACTACAGGCACCGCTGCTAACTCAGCAGCTTACGGTGATCTCGCACTAAATTCTGATGGCAAAAAATTACATTTCTATAGTTTTACTACTGACGAATTATATGTATACGATATAGCATCAGAAGAAGTGATTGAAACTATTTTAATTGGTGAAAGTATGAGTGGAATTGATATTAGTCCTGATGGAGAGAAACTTGTAATCCTTTGCAATCAGGCTAATTTAATTAAAGTCATCAATACAGAAAATTATGAAGTAGAAGCAACGATTAGTGGTACTGAAAATCCGCTTACCTCTGGTCGTTTTCTCATCAATGCTTCAGCTACTACTTCAACGACCAATACCCTTTCTTACCATTCCGAAGCTTTTTCAGTAGCTCCAAACCCTGTAGTTCAATCTATTGATTTTTCACTTAGTACTATTCCCTCGCCAGCACTTAATTATACGCTGCGAAATAGTTTGGGACAAGTAGCTAAGTCTGGAAAAATAAACAGTTCAGCAGCTCAATTGTCTATTGAAACTTCTTCTTTGTCCAATGGTACATACATCCTTTCCGTATCAGGAGAAGATTGGATCTCTAGTGAAAAAATCATACTGATGAAAAGATAGATATTTTATTTCTCCTTCTTCCCTAAACAATTTCATGGATCGTAATAGATTTATGTAAATCCAAATATAATATCATCCGAGAGTCGAGTAGACGGTCCGTCAACAATATGTTGGTGGGCCGCCTCTCCTTCCACCATGCACCAGTAAACCCACTCCCTCACCCCCACCAAAACCTTCGCCCCCACAACAACAGCCCAATCCCTAACAAACAAAATACAAAAATAAAATACCCTTTATGCTCCTCTTTTTGAATAGGAGCCATATCTCCAACGGCCACCAAATTTGCCCAAAAATAAGGATGTGCTGTAAGCGCATCTGCCTCTGCTAGGTAGTCCAATTTGGCGAGGCGTAAGGCTTCGTTTTTGGTCAT
>CAZDTI010000448.1:1666-4208 GCA_964508085.1 uncultured Saprospiraceae bacterium
CCATCTGCTTCTTTGGCGAAAAACAAACCGGACTGTTCCGGAAAATGGTCGTCGGCAGTCGCGTGAGTGGCAAGATGAAGTATATTGCTTTTGCTGGCCAAGGTTAAAAAACTTGATTTTAAAGCGTCCTTTTCTGTAAATACTTTTCCGTCGAAATAAGTTTTCCCAGCGGCTACTTCCGAGGGACTACTCCGCAACGGCGTTAAAATATTTCTGGTTGCATAAGCTTCTCCATCTTGCGAAATTTTCTTTTTATCATTGTTAAATACCGGAGCAAAACCTGCGAATGGATAAGCCGCTTTTGCTGTTTTCTTCATCGCTTTTGCCCATAAGCCCGCAGACCAGGTATATTGAATATTGAATTTCTTTAACAAAAAATCCATCTTTCTAAAATCATCTTCCAGGGGAGCCAACATTTCGAAGGACAATAATTGCAACGAACCGTGGGGGATGATAATTAAATTTTCAACAGTGGACAAAGAAGGCGAAATGGGGGCAATTAAAAGACGATGAAGCTTATCTATTGTAAAAGCATATTCTTCGGATTGCTTTTGTGTCGTGATTAAATCCTTCAGTTCTGTTTTCCGAAAAACAGAAATAACTGCATCTAAATCAAAGGATAACTTTTTCCGAAATCCTTTTAAGCCATCTTTGGTACATAGAAAAATAAAGAGTTCTTCGGAAGTATAAAAATACTCAATGACCGCATGTTTAGGAGAGGGAAGGTGATCAATTACGGCACCTGCTTTTACAATAGCAGGTGCGTATTTTAATTGATAGTAATCTGGATTTTCATTTTCCAGTTTAAGGATACTTTTTTCATAGCTTAATTTTAATTTAAAAACCTGATTCTCCAAATCTTGACGAATCAAAGTGTCCTCCGCATTTTTTAGATCAAATTCCAGGTTGGCAATTTCATCATTTATGGCTTGAAGGGTATTCGTTGTTTTTATGGTAACGGCACTACTTTCCAATGCATACTGCGCATTGATATTTTGCCATAAAATACTCGCCTTACTTCTTTCCGAAACTTCAAATGCTTTAAAAAGGTAGTCTATATTTTTGGTTTGTTCGTATAAATCAAAAGCTTGTTTTACCGCACGTTCGTAGATCGGAGCGGTATCGGAATTGAGGAAAGTTTTCGCAGATTCTGTTTGATGACCTCTCCTCATTTTTTCAACTAATTCGATGGCTAAAAAAGAAGTTTCCAAAGCAGCTTCTAAATTTTTCGGCTCTTTAGTTTTTTCAAAATTGCCTTCCAGAAATTTCGATTTGGACGATAGCAATTTCAAAAAATCCAACTCTGCTTGTATCCCCTCAATTTTTGGATTACTGTACATGTCTTCTTCTGAAAAGCTAAAATCTTTTGCTAATCTGGCGATACTGGAACGAATGTTAATCAGTGCTTCTTTAATATTTCCTTTAGCGAAATAAACAGCTGCGATTCTTTCTTGGGCTTCCGCCGAAAGTTGTTTTGGGATGTACACATTCTCATTAAACTTTCTTAAAGTAAGGGTATAAAAATCCAAGGCTTTATCATAGTCCTTCATGTCTTCATAGGTCTGTCCAATATTGAAATACCCCACCAATAAATAGGGGTGATTGGGGCGTAATTTTTTTTCCAGAATTTTAATCGATTTTTTATATAGTTTCAGTGCTTTTTTATATTGCCCCAACTCCGCGTACATATCTCCCTCTGCTCCATAATTACCTGCTGTTTCCGGGTGATTTTTCCCTAAGGCTTTTTCTTTTATTTTTCTGGAAGTAATAAAAAATTTAAGTGCTTCTTCGTAGTCGCCTTTGTCCTTGTAAATGTTACCTATGTTGGAGTAATATTTCGCCACCGATTCATGGTCTTTAGTATAGTGCTCCAGTTTTAATTCCAAAGCTTTATTGGCATATTCCAGGGAACGTTCATAGTCTCCCGTTTTCCTAAATAAAAGTCCATGATTATTATAGATTCTGTAAAAATGCTTATCCCCTGGTTTTGACGATTTATTAAATATCTCCTGTGCTTTTCGATAATATTTATCGGCATCCGCATAGTTTCCCATCTTTAGACTGGTATTGCCAAAAAGCATAATAACGTTACCAACGTCAGGACTTTCTTCTCCATATTGTTCTTGATAGATCTCTAAGGTTTTTTGGTAATACTCATTTGCTTTATCGGGTCTGTACATTTGGCTGTAAACGAATCCCATGCCCAGATAAAAATCACCAACATCTACACTGTTTTCTTCCTCTGTTTTAAGTGCCATTTCCAAGCCCTTATTAAACAAGTTCAAAGCTTCTTGATGTGTCCGAAGTCTTCGATTGGCTTTACCCATTCGCTGATATATCTTCCAAATTTTCTTATGGTTCGGATCATAAATCCGCTCTCGGATTTTCAAAGCCTTACGATATGTTTTTAATGACTTTTTATAATCTCCATCATAATATAATGCTTTAGCCTCTTTAACATACTGCTCAGCTTTAAGCGTATCATTCTGAGCAAAGGGAGAAGAGAAGAAAGGAAATATTATAAAATATCCGAGAATAATAT
>CAZDTI010000448.1:4308-7026 GCA_964508085.1 uncultured Saprospiraceae bacterium
GGCGCACCATCTGCACCAGTTGGTTTACAATTAGTTACGTCATAATTAGTCGCCAATTGTGTACTCACTACCTTATTGTCATAAACAGATCGAACCACATAGGAGATTGGTTTTCCTGAACCGATATTAGAGCTCTCTGCAAGCAACGTTGCCAACTCACTTATATCCGTATTTCCAACAGTCAGCAAAGAGGTACTTGCTAAACCACCATAAGCAAAAACGGAAATACTTAAATCATTTAACTCAGACATATAATCCGTTTCTATTTCTGCATCGACCTTTGTCGCCACCCCGTTAAAGGAACCATTTACTGCGGCATCCATTTCTGTTATAGAAGAGGTAGAGCTAACCATCATGTAGAAGACACGCCCGTAGGTGACATCTGAAATATAGGTGGCCGGATTATCTGAAGAAACATAGCGTTCCAAATCTTCTGGGGTCACAGAAGGGTCAAAGAGTTCGTCCAGAGAAGTCGGAATATCAAAGCTCATGGTATAAAAACTTTGATTCAATGTTACCACAAAGGTATTTCTACTTACGTCGGAACTGTAATTTAATTTAGATTCTAAATCCACAAATGCCGTATTGACATCTACGCCAAGAGAAAGCGCAAATTGTTCTCTACTTTGGACATTTCGGATACTCATGTCAAAATTAGCGGGAACAATTCCGGTACTCCCCAAAATAATATTATTGATTGCATCAGTTACTGAACTTTTAGAAAGTTCATCTACGTCAAAAAAGGATTGGATATTTCCATCTACAACATCTGTCGAAATGGTTCCTCCGGCTCTTTTCACCGCAATGACATCTGGCGTTCCTTTATCTAATGAAGCACCTTGTAGCATAGATCCAGGATAAATAACATTGGAATTGGGGGAGAATAATGGGAAACCGCCATTGCCTCCTGCCCCGTCTTGAATACTAACCGTTTCTGTGGTACATTCCCATTCTACCCCATCTCGATCTTCTGAAAAAACATCCGCTACGGATTTTGTTTCTGCTACTGCGGGTTCTTCAAATCCACCGCCATCATCTATCACGGCGCGGAAGCTATTCAAATCTTTGGTGTCTTCTTTTTTGCAAGAAATCGTTGTTACTAAAATACACAGACAAAAGGCTGCGAATTTAAATGTGAGCTTTTTCATATGAACTGGTTCTTTTTAAGAGTTTACAATAAGTTTCGAGTCCATATAGCAGGGAGGAAAGAAAGGTTACCCTAGTTCTTGATTTTTTTTGTTCTTGGTTAGTTTTTAAAGGGTAGATGGGGTGATGGGTAGATAGGTAGATAGGTAGATAGGTAGATAGGTAGATAGGTCGATGGGAGATGGGTTCCTTCTAACTTGTCCGCCTTTTAGGGCTGACGCAAATTGGTGCGAACCGGCCCGAATGACTCGGTCGGGCGAACCAAGAGAAACCCATCTCCCATCTACCCATCACCCCATCTACCTAATCTCCCCGTCCACCCTTCTAAATACCAAAGAGCCATTTCTTTCCTATTCTTATAAAAACTATCTTGCGGGGTAACCTTTTCTTCATTCATGTTATATAGTTAATGATTACAGCAAAGAGCCAAACCGACCAACAATTACTAGAGGGATTATTAGCCGCAAAAGCAGCTGACGTTGCTAAGATTTATGACCTGGCCTTGCCTTCTGTTATCAGTTGGGTTGTAGTGAATAAAGGGTCAGAGGCGGATGCTCGGGATATTTTTCAGGAAGCTTTAATTGCTTTGTTTAGGAAAGTAGAAACTGGTGATTTTGAATTGACTTGTACGCTGAAGAGCTTCCTACGTATTATGTGTCGAAATTTATGGCTCACTCGACTGAGGAATCAAAATAAATTCGAAGCAACAAACTTAGAGAACATCGAAGTTGTCAGCTTGGATCAGGATATAACAAAGCGTTTGGAACAATCGGAAAAAGAACAATTATTTTTCAAGTGCTTTGATTTGCTAGGAGCCGATTGCAAAAAAATACTCCAATGGTTTTTCGATAAAGTACCATTAAAGAAAATCGCAACGGACCTCGATACCAGTGAAAGTTATATCAAGAAGAAAAAATTCCTTTGTAAAGAAAAGCTCGTGAAAGCGGTGCAAGCTGATCCTTCTTTTGAAGAATTGCTGGAATAAATAAAAAAGGCTCTTGGTCATTTTGTAGTAGGTGGATAGGTGGATGGGTAGATAGGTGGATGGGTAGATGGGTCTCCTTCTTTTGCAGTTCTTTACGTCCTGCCTCGCGGCTCTATCTGGCGCTAGACAAGTTAGAAGGAAGCCCATCCACCTATCTCCCATCTACCCATCTACCCCAAATAAAGAAACCCACTATATTGACCTAGAACTATAAAACAACACCCAATTATGAATGCAGAAGAAAAATACGACCTAATCGAAAAGTACCTTCATGGAGAACTAACTGGAATTGCTTTAGATGATTTTGAGCAGGCATTAAAAAATGATCCAGAGTTAGAACAGGAGTTGTCTTTGCACCAACAAGTTGCCGAAAGCCTAAAAGGGGAAAAAGTACATGAACTAAGAAATGTTTTAAAATCTACAGATCAACATTGGCAATCGCCCAAAAGTAAACCAAAAGCCAAGGTCAGGTCGCTTGGCATTAGCAAAATAGCTGCAATAGCTGCGGCAATATTATTCCTCGTTTTTGCCGCACGTCTTTTTACCCCTTCCAGCGAATCAAGTTCTCAAGATCTTTTTGCACAACA
>CAZDTI010000449.1:0-7022 GCA_964508085.1 uncultured Saprospiraceae bacterium
TTCGAGCGACTCAGAATAAAGAAATGGCTGGGCAACTGCAGCATTTCGCCAATTACTTTGGAGAGAAGACAGAAGTGATTCCTAAACCAGAATAGGGGCAAGGTCTTTCCAGTTAAGGATGTTCCGTTAGGCTGTGAAAAGATCAAATGGCTATAAAATGAGTGAAAAATACCTTCTATTTACACTAGTTGTGTCGCCGTGATTGAAAAGTCATATAGCGAAGCGAAATTAAGGTCAAAAAAAACAAAAAATAAATCCCTCTATATTTCATTCCTGAAATTAAACACCTATATTTGCGGCCGGTGAGGGTCATACGACCAGCTCCTACTAAATCCCCCAGGGCAGAAATGCAGCAAGGGTAGGTGGTTGAGCGGTGCGATATGTGCTCTCACCTTCTTTTTTCTCTCCTTTTCTGGGACTACAAATACTAACATACAAAAACAACCTTTTATGAAATTCTTCATTGATACAGCCAATATTGATCAAATCAAAGAAGCTAAGGATTTAGGTATTCTTGATGGTGTAACTACCAACCCTTCATTAATGGCAAAAGAAGGTATTACTGGTACAGAAGCAATTTTAAAGCACTATGTTGACATCGCTACGTTGGTAGATGGAGACGTTAGTGCTGAAGTGATTTCTACGGACTTCAAAGGAATGGTAGAAGAAGGAAAAAGATTGGCTGATTTGGCTCCGAACATCGTAGTCAAAGTGCCGATGATTAAAGATGGGGTAAAAGCGATTCGTTGGTTTTCTGACAATGGCATTCGTACCAACTGTACTTTGATTTTCTCTGCCGGACAGGCTATTTTAGCTGCAAAAGCGGGAGCGAGTTATATCTCTCCGTTCTTAGGACGAATTGACGATACAACATGGGATGGGATTCAATTGATTCACCAGATCGCTGAAATCTACGCGATTCAACAATATGACACTGAAATTTTAGCAGCTTCTATTCGTAGCTCCAAGCATATTGTAGAAGCGGCACAACATGGAGCTGATATTGTTACCTGTCCACTAAAGTCTATACTGGGACTACTAAATAATCCTTTAACAGATATCGGTCTTGCTAAATTCTTGGCAGATCACAAAAAGGCAAATGGATAAATGAAAACATTTTACCTCACTCGCCACGCGAAGTCCAGTTGGAGTGATTCCTCTCTTCGTGACTTTGACCGACCATTAAACGGCCGTGGTCGACGTGACGCTCCTTTTATGGCCAGCTTAATGAAAGGAAAGGGGATAGTTCCTGACCGAATTATTAGCAGCCCTGCTAATAGAGCGATTACTACTGCCGGTCATTTCGCGGAAGCACTTGGAATAGACGAGGCTGATATTGAAAGAAAACAAGGTATATACGAAGCCTACCCCGAAACACTTCATGAGATAGTAACCAGTATTAATGACGATTTGAATACCGTTTTTTTATTTGGACACAATCCTGGGTTTACCGCTTATGCGAATCGTTATGCAGCGGAGTATATCCCAAATATGCCCACCTGCTCTATCGTTTGCGTAAGCTCAACCGCTGATTCTTGGTCTAAGATAGACCCTTCCAACTCGAAGGTTACTGAATTTTTCTTTCCAAAGCAATACCTTTAATACATCAAACACATGGTTCGCCAACTCGGTCTGTTCTTATGTCTGCTGATTTTCGGTACTTCCTGTGCTGAAAACAACGAAGAGGCCTTGACAATCCCAGAAGACAAGATGGTAGAGATGCTGATGGACGCACATCTTTTGGAGTCTGCTTTGCAAGATGTATCTCATACGAAAAGAGATAGTACGAAAAATGCATTCTACGATCAGTTCTATGAAATTCATGGGACTTCCGAAAAAGAGTTTGTTGAAAATGTTGAAATCATGGACAAACAACCTAAAATGTTATCTCGCATCTACTCTAAGGTGATGGAGGAGCTTAGTAAGGTAGAAGCTGAAGCTAAGTAAATAATGAGTTCCCTATTGATTCTAAAGCCTTTAGCTCTTAATGATTACTTAACACTAATTTAATGTTCATGGCCCACAATTGCTTATTTATCTACCTAAATTTATATCTTTAATTGCAGCTAATGATTGTTTTAAGCCGCCACTTAATTTCTTAAACAAGAAAGATGAATAACGAAGACGTAAAAATTTTGATCGTAGATGATGAGCAGGATATTCTTGAATTTGTAAGTTACAATTTAAAGAAAGAAGGTTTTTCTATTATCACCGCTAATAATGGTCTTGAAGGGATTGAAATGGCGACCAAAGAAAAGCCTAATCTTATTTTACTAGATATCATGATGCCAGAAATGGATGGGATAGAAGTCTGCAGATCTTTACGTAAATCGGAGGATTTTAATCAAACAATGATTACTTTTCTAACCGCTAGAGGCGAAGATTTCACCCAGATATCCGCTTTGGAAGCTGGAGGAGATGATTTTATCGCAAAGCCCATTCGTCCCCGTGTTTTAGTGAGCAGAATCAAAGCTTTATTGCGAAGAACGGAGCGGACGGAAGAGTCTAAAGACTTTGAAATAGAGCTGGGAGATTTGGTCATCAATAAGGAAAACTTCTCCGTACATCTTAGAGAAAAGCCAATTGAACTAGCCAAAAAGGAATTCGAACTACTTTCTTTATTAGCTTCCCGCCCTGGGAAAGTCTTTACTAGAGATGAAATTTTCCATAAAGTTTGGGGGACTGATGTCATCGTCGGAAACAGAACGATTGATGTTCATATCAGAAAATTACGAGAAAAGCTAGGAGATGGTTATATTCGTACCGTAAAAGGGATTGGATATAAGTTTGAATTTTAAGCGACTCCCCTAAATAACTGCACGATTCGAGTGAATCCCAATTGATCTCTTTTTCTCAAAAGAAACTTGATATAACATCTTATATCTATAGCTTTTTTAGTCAAATAGCTTAATTATTTTGTGAAATACCACTATGCTGAAAAACACCTCGCCTAGAAAATTAGCCATCTATATAGCGGCTTTCGTGGCTGTTGTTATACTATTGTTATTTGGAATATTCTTTACATTGGGATTATTGCAAATCAAATGGTGGGTGCTGCCCCTTATCTCCATCTTGTTTTTCTTTTTTATTTATAACTTAATGATTAATGTTTTACGGCGGTATATTTACCGTAAGGTGAAATTGATTTATAAAAACATTCACAGTTTTAAAAGAAAAGGAAGTGAGAAGAAGAGCAATATTGACATGATAGATTTGGATGCGGATATTTTGGGAACAGTAGAAAAAGATGTTTCTGAATGGGCGGCCTCTCAAGCGGAAGAAATTGCTTCCCTCCGTGATATGGAGGAGTATCGTAGGGACTTTTTGGGGAATATATCCCACGAGTTAAAGACCCCCATTTTCAACATGCAAGGCTATTTATTCACGTTAATTGAAGGTGCACTCTATGATGATAATGTGAACAAAGACTACGTCAAACGTGCCTTAACGAATGTAAAAAGATTACAAACAATAGTAGATGATTTAGATGTGATCTCAAAACTGGAAAATGGAAAAATCTTACTAGACATTGCTACTTTCGATATTCGTGAATTAATTGAAGAATCTATAGAAGACAATCGAATGCTTGCTGAAGAACGAAAGATCAAAGTAGGTTTCAAGCCCGGAGCAGATATTGCTTTTCAGGTAAAAGGAGATCGGGAAAATATCCGACAGGTTTTGGTTAACCTCATCGGAAATTCCATTAAGTACGGTAAGAAAAAGGGGGAAACCAAATTAGGCTGCTACAACATGGAAACCTATATTCTTGTGGAAGTGGCAGATAATGGAATCGGAATAAAACAGAAAGATTTAAAACATGTTTTCGACCGTTTTTATCGTGCGGACAAAAGTCGATCCCGTGCAATTGATGGCTCCGGCTTAGGGTTGTCTATTGTTAAGCACATTATAGAAGCACATCAGCAAACTATTAATGTTCGTAGTGAAGAAGGAGAGGGTAGTACCTTTGGATTTACCTTGGAAAAGGCGAACTAAGATTAAGGATTGCGTTTCTTCTGTCCGGATGTATCAATCTCAACAACACCAGCCACAACAGCTTCTTTTTCATCGGTAAATAGAACGCCATCTAACAGGGCCTTATATTGATCTTTCAATACCATAAATTTCGGTAAATCTTCTTTTGCCATTGGCTCTGGAGGAGGTAAGTTCTCTCTCAGGTGATTTACTTGTTTTCCGTTTTTCCAGAATCGGAAGCAAACGTGAGGACCGGTCGCCAATCCAGTTGAACCTACATAACCTATGGTTTGTCCTTGCTTTACATGTGTACCTACGGTTACGCCTTTAGCAAAGCGAGACATATGTAAGTATTGTGTTTGATAAACGTTATCGTGTTTGATTTTTACATAATTCCCATTGCCTCTAGTACGAGAACGCTTCACGACTATTCCATCAGCAACTGTGAAAATTGGTGTTCCACGAGGTGCGGCGTAATCTGTACCAAGGTGCGCTTTTGTTCTTTTCAATACCGGGTGAAATCGTCGACCATAACGGGAGGAGATACGAGAATATTTAACTGGTGCTTTCAAAAAGGCCCCTTCCATAGTCCTTCCTTCTAAATCATAATAACCTCGGTGCTTTTCATTCTCAAAATAAATAGCATAGTAATCATTCCCTGAAGTAGAATAGTATGCAGCTTTCACTTCGCCAATACCAACTACTTTTCCATCAATAAGATCTTGTTCGTAAACCAATTTAAAACGATCTCCCTTTTGAATGTGGTGGAAGTCAACTGACCAAGCCAAAGCATCTTCCATTCTAGTAGTTAGCTCATAGCTCATGCCATTATCAACCATCGCGTTCCAAAGGGAAGATTCAACAATGCCGGCTGAGGAAATTTCCTTTTTTACTACGGTATGTTCTATAACTTCAGTCTGTTCCTTTTTTAAATCATAAACTACATAACGATAAGCGTTAGGTTGATAAATGAAATAATCAGCCATTGTACTGGTGTCGCTATTAAGGATTGTAAAAGGTTTGTTAGCACGTAAACCCCGTACATCAAAAACATCAGTAGCATTTCTTGCAATACGATCTATTGCTGCAAGGTCAACCTTATGCGGAACCAAAATATCAGAAAGGAATTGATTAGATTCAATGGTGTCATTGATTACCGTAAAGGTGTCAATCATAAAACCAAACTTATAGTTAGGAGCAGGTGGAGGTGGAGCTTCCGGAAGTGCAATTTTAGCCTGTGTATTGGCTAAACTATGTTGCGAAATTTGATCTATTGTAATGGCTATAAACAATCCTAAAGCCAAAAATATGGTTAACTTCCACAAGTGTGAAAGGTCTTCTATCGTCTTAATCACGTGTCTGTTTTTTTTACGGTTATCCTAATAAATTAATGCGTGGTGTAGGATAGGCATAGCGTCTATTATCATTCTCTTTGCAGATTGTTTCTCAGGCATTCCTGCAATACGCTTATTTTTTTAAGCGCTGCCAAATATAGCAAAAATATACTTGTCTGACCGAAGTGCTGTCAATATTAACAGGCAATTAAGGATTTATTAAGAATTTTTTCCAAAGGTAAATCCTTGGAGTTGTACTTGCTGATATGATTGTAATTAATTGATTATGAATGTTTTGTGTATGAATTTGATTTGTGTAATTAAATTGCTTGTATTACTAGAAAAACTATGTCACGCTACTTTCTGTCAGTCTCACTTATCTAATATTCTCCAAATAGTTGGAAATAGCTAGTCTTAAATCCTTCCTCAAGTCAGACGGATCCTTAGGATTTCCGTAGGTTACTTTTAGGATGCCTGGGTTTTCTTTTGTGAAAAAATCAAAATCATACCCGGCCAACATAAAGTCATTCATTGCTATATTGTACTCTCGGTTGACATCCAAATGCTCACCTTTGATAACCCATCCTTCTTTTGGATTCCCTGTTATTTTATGCAGTTGTAAATAGGCCCCTCTTCCGATTTTATCTGTGTCCAATAATTGTTTGAGCAAAGTACCAGTCATCTCCACCTCAACCACTTGACCACCATAAGGTAAGGCCCTGAAAATATCTAATACCGTTATTTGTCCTAGGAGTTGATCGTCAATTCTCACAGAGCCGCTATTCATAATCGCAGCATCTACAGGGTTTTTTGCAGCCAGATAAAAAGCCTTGGTGATAACGGCTCCCAAATTAGTCTGACCATTCCTCATACTACTTTCTCTACCATCTAAAGCTTCATCTGTAAAGTAAATCACACGTTCCGGATCCGGTACAATAGATTTAATATTCTCGAGAAGAATCCCATTCCATTTTTCCACAGCTTTATGTACGATAGGATCAAATTCTAACGATTCATTTATTTTTATCAATTCTGATTGTAGATTAGATTCTTTGGTCTGTGTATTATAAACTAATGTATGAAGATAAACTGTTTTAACATTGGCATCCGCTTTTGTAATTATCGTGTTATTTACTTTGTGTTTCATGTTATCATGATCATGGCCGCCCATAAAAAGGGGAATGCCTTCCAATTGTCGAGCCAGCTCCATATCCTGATTTAGTTCCAAGTGAGTCAAGCCAATAACCAAGTCCGTAGAGGCCTTCAATTCAGCTACCGTTTCTTTTGCGGAAGCATAAAAATCATCATAATGAACATAATCCTTTTGATTAATCGGCAAGGTTACTCCAAAAATCCCCACCTTTATTTGAGTGCCATCTGCATCACTAATATCCCAGATATAGGATTCTTCAACAAACTCCTTACGTCCCTTTCTTTCCTTGTAAAAAGGGTAAGTTCGATCTCCGCATACTTGATAGGTATTACAGGTTGTCCATTCAAATTCAGATTCATTCAAGCGGTCCTGTAACTCCCTTTCCTTTATATCAAACTCATGATTTCCAAAAGTTGCTAAATCTACTCCAGACAAGTTCATGACCTCCACCATATGTTTTCCTTTGATGCGTTTGCCATCTACTTTCACGGTACCAATCAACGAAGGGTTCAAGAAGTCCCCTGCATGGACTGTCAATAGGTTTTTATTTTTGGCCATCAGTT
>CAZDTI010000450.1:0-7011 GCA_964508085.1 uncultured Saprospiraceae bacterium
AATAGGTCACATAAAAAAAGTACCCGCTGCGAATGACCACAGCGGGACGAAAAACCTGTATAAAATATCTAGTTTATTTCTTTACAAAAAGTGTAATCTGATTGTTAAGCCGCTCCATAGTAAGTTTGTACAATGGCAAAGCCTCCTTAGTAAGCGCATCTACTTTTTCCTTTGTCACTTGTTGTTCTTGTATGGATTTCACTTCTTTGAAATAATTTTTCTCTTCTTCATTAAAGTCAAAATCCATTTGCCGACCTGCAATATCAAGGCCTTTGACAAAGGTAAATAGAGCGGTTTTTGTGGCAGCTGCATCTCCTTTAGTCAGGAGTGTTTTTGTCTCTTCCTGAGCACATTGCGCTATTTGGTGGCCGAGTCCAAATAGCTTTTGTCTGGCGGTTTTGATCTCCACTTTGCTTGCTTCTTTGTGCAAAACATATTGCTTCAGTTCTTTGATGTCGAAAGGAATATTTTGGCAGGAGAGATCTTTGATTTCTTTTATGCTTTCCCAGGCTGTCAGAAACTGAATGTCGTTATTGACTTCTTTGACGGCCACTCTTTGCTCCAGCATACCGGAAAGGGCAAAAAGCCCCGTCAGACTCACTAGGATCACAAGGATGGCAAATGTAAGGAAGCCGATTAGGGGTAAGATTATTCGTGTCATTTGATTCTGTTTTTAGAATGCTTATAAAAGAGACTGTATATGGGGGATTGGTCACATTTTGTTTGGGGAATATTCAAGGAAACGACTCTTTGACAAGCTGAAATGTGATAATGATAATCGCTGATTATTATATTTGTGAGCAGTCAATCCTCAAAAAAAAACATAAGGCAGCTCACACTTCAGTGAACTGCCTCGCGGTCCCATTTAACTTGTAAAAAAACATGTGACCCAAACCTACTTTATCTGTCCTTTTGTTTTAACTCAATTCAACTTAAGAAAACAGATGCATAATATAAAACAGCCCATCATTCACAGTCCTTTGCTGGATAAAGTTGGAGAATACATTTCCGAGTTATTTATCGAGCAATTGCCTAAGAATCTGTTGTTTCACAATTTTCAGCACACCCTTAGCGTAGTTCGTGGCGTCCATGAATTTAATCAGCATCTTGATCTCTCGGACGAAGATGGAGAAGCATTGTTATTGGCTGCTTGGTTTCACGATTGTGGACATGTGTTTTCTTACATGGGGCATGAACAATATAGCAAAGAATTGGCTCAAGCATTTTTGAAAAAAGAAAAATATCCTTCTGAATTGTTGGAGCGGGTAATGGGCTGTATCCAAGCTACTGCGATGCCACAAAATCCAAGGAATGAATGGGAGAAAATACTTTGTGATGCTGATCTGTACCATCTAAGTAAATCAGGCTATTTTTATCTGCAAAAGATGCTACGTGCAGAATGGGAAATCGTTTTTGAGAAAGTCTATACCGATGAGGAATGGAATGAAACCAACCTTTATTTTTTAAAAACGCATAAATACCATACCTCTTATGGACGCTCTGTTCTTGAAAAAGGCAAGGTCTCTAATATTTGGAAATATATGAGATTGGAGCGGGTTGGGATGCCTTAGACCATTTTGTCTTTATGCAAAAAAAACAATAGGATACACAGGACTAAGCCTTAAATAATCAACCACTTTTAAAACCTCAAAACCACTTCTTCTTTTTAAAGAAAAACAAAGACCCCAGAAAAATAACAAACATCACACTGAGCAAAACATAATACCCATTTTTATAATGCAGCTCTGGAATATTTTCAAAATTCATCCCATACAATCCCGCCAAAAAAGAGAGCGGAACAAAGACTGTGGTGACCACTGTAAGCACCTGCATCACCTGATTCATTTTAAAACTAATTTCTGATAAGTAAAGGTCTTGCAAACTGTTGAGCATGTCCCGATAAGTCTCTACCCGATCCATTATCTGTACCGTATGGTCATAAAGGTCTCTGACGAAAATAGCACTCCGATCTTCTATAATTGGATTATCAGATTTTGAAAATTGTCCAACGGCTTCTCGTAGTGGAGCTATGGATTTCCGGATGGTGAGGAGTTCTTTTTTAAGGTGGTGAATCTGTTCTTTGATGCTGTTGTCTGCGTTTGTAAGCAGATTGTTTTCCAAGGTTTCGATGACCTCTTCAATTTCGTCGAAAATGCCATAATAGTGATCCACCACATTATCGAGTAGGGCGTAGGCGAGGTAGTCTGTTCCTCTTTGGCGCACTCGGCCACGTCCAGTTTCGATACGTTTGCGAACAGCAGCAAAGAGATCGGTTTCTGCTTCCTGAAACGAAATCAATAATCCTTTTGCAAAGAATAAAGAAACCTGTTCTGTTTTTATCTCTAGCTGATCTTTGTCAAAAGACAAGGCTCGAAATAAAATGAATATTCCATTTTCATACTCTTCATATTTCGGACGTTGGTGGGTATTGACCACATCTTCCAGAATAAGAGGGTGTATTTTAAAAGTCTTGCCAATGGATTCGATCAAATCGGTATCGTGCAAACCACGGATGTCGTACCAGTCTACTTCCTCTTCGGCTGACTCATGGAAAGTGATTTGAGCATGATTGTCAAAAGTTTGCTCATTCAAAATTTCATCCTCATACTGGAGGTGATGAATAAATACTTTGTCGACTTTTTGATTGCCCACAAAGACGACAGACCCGGGAGGTAAACCTGTTTTTTTTCTTCTGCTTTTTTTCTTTGGAATACTCATGATTTAGCTGTTTGTGATTTTGTCTTTGTAAACAATGGTTCTATGTGGAAACGGAATTTCGATGCCTTCTTTGTCAAATCGTTTTTTAATACTTTCAAATAAATCGCAACTCAATACAAAGCCATCAGGTGAATCTTTTGCCCAAGCCCAGGTTCGTAAATTGACGGAACTATCTCCAAGTCCCAGCACTCTTACCGGGACTTCTGACTCCCCATTTTGAACCTGCTCTGGCGTCCGAGGATCGACATGCAATGGATGGTTGAGTACTTCCTCTTCCATGATTCTTTTTGCAAGATCAATATCGCTATCATAGCTAATGCCGATGTCAATAAATTTGCAAATCTGCTCATTCGCGAAGTCTGAGTTGACGATGATTTCATCACTGATCAAAGCGTTGGGGATGACAATCCGTTTATTTTCAAAATCCCTAATTACAGTATGTCGCAAGGTGATGTCTTCTACAATCCCAATGAGTTCCCGAATCTTCACCCGATCATTTACCCGAAAGGGTTTGAAAATAACAATAAAAACACCGCTGACAATATTACTCAGAGCATGCTGTGAAGCGAAGCCAAGAGACATGGCTAATATTCCGGCACCTGCTAACAATGAACTGGCAAGTGTTCTAAGTTCTGGTATGGAATAAATCGCAATACTGAAACCAACGATGTAAATGAGCGCATTGATGAAATGCCTTAGGAATTGGTAATTGGTCGGATCGTTTTTCATGTCCTCCGTTGATCGGCGAATGAGGCGACTGAAAAAACGATTGACCAGATAGGCTACAGTTATGGTAGCGAGTATGATGCTTATAAACGTACTAAAATAGATTAGGGTTTCTTTCATGGTATGATAGGAGTCTTGTTTTGAGTAATTATAAAACTTAAAAATAGAAATGTTTTTTTGATTTAAACGGAAGTGGCTACGAATTTTGGTTCGTAGCCACCTCTGCTTTTTAATCTTCCTCTACAAGTTGCCATTTGAATTTTTCTTTCGGCATAGGTCTCAATTTTCTTTTTCGAAAACCATCTCGGACTTGCTGCTCTTTGTTGGAAGAGGAGTACGGTTTTGATTTCTTATTTTGATTTTTCATGTGTAAAATGTTTTAAGGATCAATAAAAGAATAACTCATTTTTTAATCGATCATAAGATTCTTAGTAAGGACATGGAAACGAATTCAGGTCACATCTTTTTGATCAACCCAATAGCTCTCGTTTATTCATTTTGATGGCTTTCTCCCGAAGGTCTTTTGTGCGATCAGTTTCATCAATGATTTCTGTCTTTAGTATTTCTTCTAGTATATCTTCCATTGTGGTGACACCCAAAAGAATCCCAAATTCATCGAAGACACAGGCCATGTGTTTTTTATTGCTTATGAAGTGATTGAGCAGATCATCAAGGGTCATAGAAGCTTTTACAGACAAGAAATCTGGCCGAATAAAATCAGCGACTATATGATCTGCATTTAGGTCTAAGCCCAGCAAATCTTTTAAAAACAAGATACCTTCAATTGCATCTGTATGGCCATTGGTGAAGACTGGTATGCGAGAAAATCCTTTTTCTTTGATAGAATGAATCAGCGTTTTATCAATCTTAGTTTCTTTAGCCAGCATGAAGACTACAGGTTTAGGCGTAGCCACCATTTCTGCCGTCTGATCAGAAAAAGAAAGTGCGCCAAGAAGGATGCGTTCCTCATCTTCATCAATCTCGCTTTCCTCAGAATCCTCATGGTGTCGAATTATTTCTTCGATTTCTTTCTTACTCCATATCGTGGCCAGTTCTTCTCCCAAAACACGATTTAGTGTCCAAGATAATGGGTAGGCGATAGGGTAGAGTATGAAAATAAAAATACGAACCAGCCAAACCGAATTGGCGCCCATCGTCAATGCAAATCTGGAGAAGATGGCTTGCGGAATGATCTCCCCAAAAACGACAATAAGTCCTGTAGAAACCAAGCCTGCGACCAAGCCCGTGGCAATGTTGCCGAGGAAAATAGCCATTGTTGAATTCACTGCTACATTACCTAAAAGTAAAGTGCATAACAATAAGTTTCCATTTTTACGAATGGGATAGACTTTTTTGGCGCGCCAATCGCCGAGCTTCATTTTTCGTTCTAGTGAAGTTAAGTTTAAACTGAAAAAACCTAATGTCAATCCACTGAAACAGGCGGATAGAAAAACTAAGAAAAATACAATTAGATAATCCATTGTTTATTTAGAATGATTGAAAATATTATCGTTTCCGTTTATACTCCAATTCACGGATAACGAAAAAGAAGAGGATTGCCCAGGCTAATATCGTCATGGTCAATTGTTTAAATGGTGACGGAAATTTATTTTAAAATTAATAAAGGAGCGGTTGCTTTTTCTACCAGTGTCTTTGTCAGATTACCTTCCATAATTTCTTGCAAGATACCTTGCTTACGCCAGTGAACAGCCAACAAGACAGCGCCCTGAAAAGCAGTATACCAGTTGAGAATATCTTTAGTATTCCCTTCCAGCATCTGAAAAGTAATGATGCCTGCTTCGTTCTCCGGCTTAAATTCTTCTTTCAGGTCAGTCATCAATTTGGTATCGGCATCTTTATTTTTAGAACGGTAAAGGTGGAGCATATGCAACGAAGCATCAAAAGCTTGTGCCCAATCTAGGAGTCGATCTATGGCGTTTCTATTTCCGAATTTTACAGAAGTGCCATACACTATTTTGTCGATGTGTAAGAAGGTACTGCCTGGAGGAACGAGCAAGATTGGGCAGTCTACTTTTTCAATCAGCTGGTCGCTTGTATTTCCAAAAAAACGGCTTATAATATTGTGCTTTCGCATGCCCATTACCAATAAGCTAAAGTTTTCTTGCTTTAGAATTTCGAGCAATTCTGTTACTACATTTCCGTCAGTTACTACAAAGTCTAAGGGAATGTCGTGAAACTGCTTCGCGTTCATTTCTGAGGCAAAAGCTTTGAGCTTAGACAACTCTTCTTCCCAGCGTTCATCATCGGAGTCCATCATAGATTGTTGTCTGGACTCATCTACAAATTCCAGCTCTGAATCAGGGAAAGGGCTGGGGTTGTTATAGATGTGAACCAAGGTAATCCCTGCATTAAAGTATTGCGCCAACTTTTGTGTGTAGCGGTAAGCGACCTTAGCATGTGGCGTGTAAGCTGTTGGAAAAAGTATTTGTTTCATGTTAATTTGTTTTGGGTGAAGGACAGAAAAGTGGAGAAGGTCACTTTTGGTAGGTGACCTTCTCTGAAATTCGGGTCATTTATATTAGACTTGTAACCCTTTACCTTGATGGGCTACAAGTCTATTGAAAAATTTATAAAAACAATACTGAAAGAGACCAGGCGAGTCCTGTTCTTAAAAAAAATTAATCCTCATCAATATCGTCGACTTCTCTTTCTAAGAGATTTCCTGACTCGTCAAAAGTTAGGCTTATCATTTTTAAATCAGCTTCAAAGCTCACATAATAACGAGTATTAGCTTTTGTTTTTAAACGAATAATAACTGTAAAGTCTTCTTGGTCTTCGTACGTTTCACTAATGAAGAATTGAGCAGATTTAGGTAAGTTTTGGAAGGAGATAAAAGTAGTAATCTGTAGCCAGTTGCCATCCTCCGTTAAGGTGATTTCAACATCTTCTCCATTATTCAATAGGTAAACGGTTCGGTCAGAATCTTCATAGTCATACTCAATATCTTCGGCGTTAGGATATAATTTTTCAATTAGGTTTTTTATGTTTTTAGACATTTCTGTCTGAGCCTGTACAGCTGACAAATGCAGTGCGATGAATAGGATCGTAAACAAGCTGCGACCAAGGTAATTAATCATGTTTGAATGTTTTTAATGTGATGAAATAAGTGTTTAGTTAATGGTTTTTGATTTATCGTCATTCTCTCGTGAGAGAAGGATAAGCTCATTTTTTTCTTCCATCCCCAGAAGTAAATAAATGGGTTCGTAAATATTTCTAAATTCATAGAGCGCATCTTTTACGGTGTCGAAAACTGGAATCGTCGAATCAATAATGGAGATAAAATCTTTGTTTGATTTTCGATCTATAACCGCCAGAACATTGTAGTGTAGTGTCAGAAATCTGATTGCGAGGCTTGTCGCTAATTCCTGGTGTAAAATTTTTCCTTCACAAAAAACAATGACCTTCTTCTTCATAGAGTGTTATTGACAAGGTGATAAAAGAGAAAATAATGTCCGATTTGATACCGACTTTCTAAAAGACTTTGAATCAGGAAAAGGTCACATTATAATTGCCTCTGCCCAGAGAAATAGCTTTTTTTTATTCTTA
>CAZDTI010000451.1:0-6963 GCA_964508085.1 uncultured Saprospiraceae bacterium
CGATTAATTTCTTCGCCAATACCTTTCCTTTTTTTCCAGTGCCCCACAAAACCAGAGCGCGCTTTGCATCATAATCCAACTTCAAAAACCAAGGCATCTTCAAATCAAAATATTCCTGATTCGCATAGGTCGCTGAATTTCTAGAAGTCCGCTCCGGATGATCGCGCCAAAAATGTAACAATTCATTTACGGAAACGATTGTCAAGTCCCTTTCGTAAAAGCGAAAACACAAATCATAATCCTCTGGATAGCGATTTGCATCAAAAGTACCAGCGGCAATCAGGTCATCCCGGTAAGTCATCCAGCAAGGGGAGGGGAGGACGCACTCTCGGTAAATGTCATCGTAATGTGTGTTTTCTTTGCACAGGTTATTGAGCCATTCCTCGTAGCGTTTGTATCCGTCGCCTAAGCTCGTTGTAGAAATGTATTTCACCCAGCCCGTAGCGACATGCCCCGGTCCATTTTCCAAAAGGCATTGCTGTAATTTTTCCAATTTTTTAGGAGCCATCACATCGTCCGCATCCATTCGGGTGATAAACTGGCCAGTGCTTTTTGCGAAAGCGAGACGGAGCGCAGGAATGATGCCTTTGTTGGAAGTGGTGAATACTTTTATGCGCTGATCGGTTTTTGCAAACTGTTTTAGAATCGCAAGGCTTTCGTCTGTAGACTGATCGTTTATGGCCAGGAGCTCCCAGTCGGAGGTTGTTTGTTGGAGGATGCTGTCCAGGCATTCTTTTAGCCAAGGCGCGGCGTTGAAAACGGGGAGTAGGATGCTGATGGTTGGTGGCATGGGACAAAGAAACGATAAAAATATGATTCTTGGTTATGTCTAGGGAGGTAAACATGAGTCATCTCATAAGTTGGATCTTGCACGTACAGTATAGTGTGAATACTCACGCAGAGAGCGCTGAGTGAGGCGCGAGTGAGATGTGGTTTTTCTCACACAGAGAGCACAGAGTTCACAGAGTGAGACGCGATTTTTCTCACGCAGAGAGCGCAAAGGGCGCTGAGGTGGTTTGTGAAACCCGCGTTAGCCCGTCTGGCGCCCGACAGGCTCTGCGCTCTCTGCGTGGGGAAAACCTATGGTACTGGCTTCGCCAGCTTAGATGTTAAATTTCGCATAACAAGAGCCTCTCGTTTAAAAAATTATTTGCGGTACGACCGCGATAGGAACCCTGTATGATCAATTCGCATCTTGGTACGACCAATTAGTGCATTCGTGGCTTTCATTTTTTTCAACATTACTTAGGCCCCACTCACCGGTTCTGCTGCCTGTGTGCGACAGCAAGTCCAGTGATTGAGAGGCCCTAGCAAGATCATCGAGTCTGATTGTTTTAAAGTGTGACTAATTTGTCATAGGACTAAAATGACATAGTAAAAAATAGGATTAAAATATCATCAGTTCTCCTGTATGTGGAAGAAATTTCTTGTTCTTTATCGTCTTATGTAGAACAATAAAAAAGGCTCGGTGAGCCCCTCCCTCAATCCAAATACTCAAAAACATCAACCGATTCATACTTAGGACTTCGACTAATAAAATCTCGAAAGAATGCAGTATGAGAACCTCCCATTAGGATAAAAACACGATCCTCTTTTTTTAGCTCCAAACGATTTAAATTGGCATACATTCGTAAGTTCCGTTGGTAATATTTTGCTGCTTCATCGGCACCTTCAAACTGATCTTTAGTGCCCGCGTGACAAAGAATATCAGCATTGATGGTAATTAGGAAATCGAGAAATTGATCATTGTTGCATTGCTTTAATTTTTCAAGCAAAGTCAATTTGTTTTCGTCAGTTTCGATTCCAGGCATTGTGCTGAAAGGGTTCGAGGTATAGCTCTTATAGGTCGCAGGATCTATGGTGTTTTCTATTTCTTCCCCAATTCGGTAATTGTAACTCATTTTGTGATCGATGCCATGGATTCGAGTAGTGCCCGATAGTCGTCCAAGTTCATAGGCCAATAATTCAATTTCGGAGGGCTGCTCAAAAACCATGTCCGGATTTTTTTGGTAAGCTTCATATTCTGCTTTTAGTTTGGGGTCATAAGAAGGGGGCGTTTCCACTAGGATAACAGTAGGTTTGAACGCTTTAAGCATCTTGGCAACGTCATGAACCGCTTCCTTGTTTTTCTTATCACGTTCGTCAAATTCAGTGGTATTGGCATCAGAAGTGAGGCCCATGTGGAAGGTGCCAAAATTCAAGATTTGTATTTTTTGGTCTACCACTACTTTCTTAAAGTTATTTTCCCCCTCTTGGTCGGTTGGAGCAATAATTAAGAAGTCAAATCGCTGAATCATCTCTGCTTCTCTTTTATTGATTTTGTATTTGACCGGGTGGTAATAGTGTCCAGCTCTTATTGGTCGTAAATCAATGATTACCCAACTGTCTTTTTGTCCCATGGCGTAAAAAGGGCGTAGGTTTTTGTAGTATTTGTTTTCTGATTCTACTGCATCACTTAGAGAATCTTTTTCTAAAAAGAAACGATTGATAAAACCAATACTTATGGCGTTGTTTCCATTAAATTCAGCGAGTTCATTCAGCGTGTTGCCAACCTCATACAAAGCGAGTGGTGAAAATCCTTTAGACATGTGGTAGCCACCCATTTTGATCAGAAGTTTGTCTTTCGTTAAGTCGAAATTGTTTTCTGTAAGACCATTGTTTAATTGTTCTTTCATATAACGAATACGAGTACCGTTGTTCTCATACCAGCGACGGGTGCTGTTTAAATTGTAGATGTTTATACTTGCATTAAAGTCATTGATGAGTGTTTCGTTATCATTGCTGACAGACATGGCATTTAAGAAACCAGCAATTGTTTTTGATTGTTTCACCGCAGTTGAAAAATCCTCATCACCGTTAGAGTCTGCTTGATAATATTGCTTTAAAGACTCAATGGCTTTTTGGTAACTGTCCAGACTCTTTTTCCGATCTTTGGCGGATAAGTTGTTATACATTTCATCAGCTAAAAAAATGAAACTGTAGAAGTATTCCTGATCAATCCCCATTACATTCCATCCCCTTTCTTTTGCGGCTCCAAGGAAAAGTGCATCTTCCACTTTGTCAAAAAAGGGAATGCAGGTTTCATAATAGTCATCCTCTTTAATTAAATATTTTTGGTTGATCTGTCGCAACTCTTTTACAACCTGATTGGCATCGGCGGGCAAGTTGTTCAACACTTTTCCGGTATTCGGTCCAACTTCTAATGCCATCGTTTTATAGCCGGCTTTATCCAATTCAGGAATCAATGCTGCGGTGAAACCTGAAATACGTTTTGATCCGTGGTATTCACCAAGCATGGTGTATTGTGCCGCTGCGGTTTCCTTCCGGAGAAAGTCAGCGCCCTTACCTGTAAGTTGTCCATCGACAACGTCAAATGTGTAACTGATTGGCGTAAGGTTTTTTGTTGAAAGGCTGTCTTGTGCCTTTAAATCGGTTGGTTGGTAAGTGCAGAAGAAAAGCAAGAGGAACGGTAATGCACTTTTTGTAAAGATTGAAAGAACTGAGCTTAAAGAAATGGTTGGAGTATTCATAATATTAGTTGTTTTAAAAAGTGACTAAAAATTGAATTCGATTAATTGATACTCCAAATTTATAGGCTTTTGTTGGCCCCTAAAAACGTATCCGGTAGAGCACAGAAGTCCATCGGTGATTGTGCTTCATTTGTCGTTTAGTGGTAGTGAAAAAGGCAGTTCCATTTACCGATGAAATGTGTCGATCCACCGATTGAAGCTTGTGTTTTAGTCAATAGGACTTATATTTGACAGCGAAAGAAGAAGCGCGATGAAACAATCTAAAAAGATAAAAGAACAGGAGACAAAACATAGCTTCTTGTTTTTTAACATCGCATTAGAAGGGTGCATCATGTACGTCCAAGTGGCGGGTTGAGAGAGTGGCTCTCATGTGGGCGCGCCCGTCTGGCGTGGCGCCAGCCCGACAGGGGTGACGGCCTGAGTGTTTGAGCCTTTGATTGGCCGAGAATGCTAAAATCATCCAGTTGATGATTTGAGCTAT
Source organism: uncultured Saprospiraceae bacterium (assembly GCA_964508085.1). GTDB lineage: Bacteria > Bacteroidota > Bacteroidia > Chitinophagales > Saprospiraceae > CALGLS01. Next base: position 4,012 of record CAZDTI010000451.1, read on the forward strand.
TTTTCGACTGAAAAAGTAGGTCGCCGAAGGCCTCGAGGTGTTTAATTCCAAAGAAAAACATCATCCAAAGAAAAAATCTATAGATTAACCTTTATGAAAAAGCATCAAAATATTGAAATTCCACATGACTTTAAAGGGTTGCTGATTGCTTATTTGGGAGCTTCTTTTGTTTATGGCCCACTGCTTGATTTTCTACGTCATTTCGACTTAAGCGACTGGTTTGCTTTTGAAGGCTTTGGAATAGAATACATGGCATTATTCAGTTCCCATATTTGCTTTTTCTTATTCACCTTTCTAGCTTATTACACCTGTTATTTATTTTATGAAAAAAGTAAAATAGGATTACTACTTTGTTTTCCTGTAGTTCTATTTCTACCAATTGCAATACGATTTTTATTAGAGCAGAAAATATTTTTATGGCTTTTTAACTTTACAAATTATAGAGTTGACATCTCTTTTTTAGCTTTTTACATAGACAACACTTACTTCGCAGTATACTATGTGCCAATCGGCATTTTGTATTATTTTTATGTGAGAGGAAAAGTTTTTCAAGAGGAGAAAATTAAAAACGAGAAGCTAAAGGCGGCTGTTGAATTGAACCATTTGCGGGCGCAGGTAAATCCACATTTTCTATTTAATAGTTTAAATAATATCTACGCCCTTGCTTACGATCAGTCTCCGAAGATTTTGCCGGCAATTGAAGGATTGTCCGACCTGCTTAGGTATGCACTTTATGAAAAATCGGAGCGGGTCTCTTTTGAAAAAGAATGGAAAATGGTGGAGCGTTTAATCGACTTGGAAAAAATGAGGTTGAGTCCTTCTGCACACATCACCATAAATAAGGAAGAAGGCATCGGCGAAATCATGATCCCTCCTCTTTTGTTGTTACCTTTAGTGGAAAACCTATTCAAGCATGGCGATCTTACCGATCCGAATCAGCCTTGTGTGATCAGCATTAATAGCGATGAAAACTACTTTATTTTTAAAATGGAAAACAAGATTAAAGCACACGCACAAAAAGATTCGGTTTCGGGAATTGGAATTGCTAACATCACCAAACGATTGGAGCATTACTATGACGATCAGGGAAGTTTAGATATTGAAAAAAATGGAGAAATGTTTTGCGTAACATTAAAGATACAAACAAGATGATCAAATGTATTGTAGTAGACGACGAACCATTAGCGGTAAAATTGATGTCGAGCTATGTAGAACGTCATCCCAAGTTGACCTTAGCGGCGAATTATACTGATCCGATTAAAGCCATTCACGAATTAGAAGAAACCGGAGCAGAGCTTATTTTTCTCGACATACAAATGCCACAGCTTTCTGGTATTCAGGTTTTAAAAATATTGAATAATAAAGTTCCGGTGATCCTGACCACTGCCTATGATGAATATGCCTTGGAAAGTTACGACTACCAGGTGGTTGACTACTTAGTGAAGCCGATTAGTTATGAGCGGTTCGAACAATCAGTAGAAAAGTATTTCCGCTTTGTCGAACAGGGGAGTGGGGAGGTCATTGTCGAAAATGACAATAAAAGCGAAAGTTCGAAGGAGCACCATTCGCTCTTTGTCAAAAGTGGTTACAAAAATATACGGATTGCAACCGATGAAATTTTATATATCGAAAGTAAAGGAGACTATCTGCATCTTGTGATAGAGGGCAGTCCGGTTATTAAATGTTTGGAGAATTTGAAGGATATGATAAAAAGAGTACCAGGCCATTTTGTACAAACACATCGCTCCTTTATCGTAAATATTGATAAAATAGACTACGTCGAAAATAATCGGATCGTTATTCAAAAACAGTACATTCCGATCAGTAGAGCTTTTCACTCCAAGGTGATGGGCCGCTTGAAGTAGTGAAAAGTCTGATTCTCAGTCAGATATGGATTAATTGGTTGACTTAAACCAATGAAAAAAGACGGAGTTTAGACCTGCTTTTTAGCAAGCCCAAATAAATAAAAAACCACCCTTGTTTTTTCTTTGTTTCTCCACGCAAAAAATATATCTTTGCACCGTTTTTCAGCAAACCCTTTCGTAAATTAATAAAAATAGCAATATATCATGGCGAATATCGGTCGTGTCAAACAAGTAATTGGACCAGTAGTAGATATCAGCTTTGCTGGTGGCGATCTACCTGAAATTTTTAACGCCCTTACCATTAAAAGACCTAATGGAGAAGAGCTTATTATGGAATGTCAACAGCACCTTGGAGAGGATAGCGTACGTGCCATTTCAATGGACTCTACGGACGGTTTGACCCGTGGTATGGAGTGTATTGATACTGGTAAAGCAATCGCGATGCCTGTTGGTGATGCGATTAAAGGTCGTTTGTTCAACGTAGTAGGTGTAGCTGTGGATGGTATCGGCGAGGTACCTAAAGGAGACAACGCTTATCCAATTCACCGTGATCCTCCTAAGTATGAAGAGCTTTCTACAGAGAAAGAAGTTTTGTACACAGGTATCAAGGTAATCGACTTGGTAGAGCCTTACTCTAAAGGTGGAAAAATTGGACTCTTTGGTGGTGCCGGTGTAGGAAAGACGGTATTGATTATGGAGTTGGTAAATAATATTGCAAAAGCATACGAAGGTATTTCTGTATTCGCAGGAGTAGGAGAAAGAACTCGTGAAGGAAACGATTTGCTTCGTGAATTCTTGGAATCTGACGTAATCGACTATGGAGAAGCATTCAAGCACTCTATGGAAGAAGGCGGATGGGACCTTTCTAAAGTAGATAAAAAAGCACTCGAAAATTCAAAAGCAACTTTGGTATTCGGACAGATGAATGAGCCTCCTGGGGCGCGTGCAAGAGTAGCATTGTCTGGATTAACAATTGCTGAATATTACCGTGATGGTGATTTGAACGACCCAACTGGTGGTCGTGACATCCTTTTCTTCGTTGACAACATCTTCCGTTTTACACAAGCGGGTTCTGAGGTATCAGCAT
>CAZDTI010000452.1:0-6953 GCA_964508085.1 uncultured Saprospiraceae bacterium
CACAAGGATCAGATGCCGTCCAAGTTCTTGTAATCGTATAAGTGTCATTGGAACAGCCTGTTCCTTGAGAAGAAACGTCGATGAAAGTTACAGTCAACTCATCGTCCGCAGCACAGTTGTCTCCACTTGCCGTTGCGTTTCCAGTTGCACCTGGATCCGTTGGCTGATCACATTCTACAGTTACATCTCCTGGACAAGTAATTGTAGGAGGATTGTTGTCTTCTACTGTTATGGTCTGAGAACAAGTGGAAGCATTTCCACAGTCATCTGTTGCTGTCCAAGTACGGATAATAATGTAGCTATACGCTCCGCATGCCATTCCCTGAGTGCTTACATCATCAAAAGTAACGGTTGCTCCAGAACAGTTATCTGTTGCTGTTGACGTTCCTGTATTCGCAGGAGAAGTGTCTTCATCACATTCTATGGTTACGTCTGCTGCACAAGTAAGTACTGGTCCTGTATCATCATTTACGGTAAGGGTTTGACTTACTGCTGACTGATTTCCACAAGCATCTACGAAAGTCCAGGTTCTTACCAATCCAAATTGGTCATCACAATTGCCTGGAGTGATCACTGCTGATGGAGATACTGTAATGTCGCCATCACAAAAATGTGTTTCCGGGGCTGTTCCTTCTGCCAAGGATTGGATACATTTGAACGGCTCAATGCCTTCTGGATCGTTTGTAATAAACGCTGTAATACTCACTGTATAAAAAAATCGCAAAGTACTATGTTGGTACTTTGCGATTTTCAGTAAACTAAACTAAAGCTTTTGTCTTTGTTACACTCCTTTCTTCTTCTCTTTAAAATCAATCTTCAAAGAAAATAAGTTCGATGCTTGAAGGACTCCAACATTTCCAATATTCGCCTGAGCATAATCAATAGTAAATCGCCCTAAGACGATTCCAATTCCAAAATGAGGCTGCATGTCCCACTCTTTTTTAGTTCCGTCTACATCATCCAATACTTGCTGGAAATTGCTAAGACCACCACGAATGTAAATAAAGCCTTTGTAATCCAGCTCTAATCCAAGATGCGGATCCATATTGAAGGATTTGGAACTAACCAGTACATTTCGCTGCCCATCAGTTGTAAAGTCCAAATCTATAGCAGTAGTCAAACTTAGTTTTTCACTAAAACGAGCTTTATAAGCCCCTCCTAATATAAAACGTGGACGTGTAATTTCGATGCTATTTTCTGGAATATCGTTATCTGTAATTGTGAAGACTTCTTTTTCTCGATCTGTGAACGAAAAATTCCAAGCATTAAAGGTTGAGGTTACATCTCTGGCCATTAAGCCAAAACGCCATTTGTCCTTGATGTTGTATTGTAATCCAAAGTCCAAACCAAAGCCCCAGGCATTTGCAAAAGAACCAAGAACTCGTCGGATGATTTTCGTGTTTCCACCAATCGATAAGGTTCTGTCTTTCATCTTTATCTGACGAGCATAGGAAAGTAAAACGGCATAATCAGCAGCAGAAAATTCAGTGATATTGTCATAATTGATCGTCCCGTCTTTATCCACCAAATTAATGGTGTTTGGTATATTGTCAATTCCCAATCTGATAACGGTCAGACCTACTACAGATTTTTTCTCTTGATTCAATGGTTTTGCTAAACTGATAAAATCGTAATTCGCAACAGAGCCGAACCACTCCGCGTGCATGGCTCCAACTTGCAATGGTGATTGGATTTCAGTTAAGCCCGCAGGGTTCCAATAACCAGAAGTTAGGTCGTTGGCGATAGATATTTGAGCATTCCCCATTCCTTGTGCGCGTGCCCCTACCCCAATGGCCAAAAAGTCATTACTGAACTTCACCTGACCTATAAGGTTTGAAGACGTTAATATTAAGGCAAAAGCAATAAAGAATGTTATTAATTTCTGCATGGATGATTGATTTTTCATATGTTAATTACCTGTAAAGTTTGTGCCAGAAAGATCAGCACGAAGTTACAACGCTGTAAAACAAATCACATTATAGGAAAGTCTAGTCTTTTTTCCAGTTTTTAACGACAATTGATAGACAAATAAGTGGAGTTTATTTAATATCTGTTAAAAGGCGCACCGTTCATAAGCGATCCGACCATAAACAAAGCCCCTTGACGTTTCCAACAAGAGGCTCTGTTTTAATACTACGCACAAAGAATAAAAACCAAAGCATTCCACCCCTTGTCATCCCGAGCGAGCGAAGCGAGTCGAGGGATTACTTTCCCTTAACAAAGCGAATGACTTCCATTTCTTCTTCTCTAAATAACTTTATCAAATATACCCCTGGCGCATAACCTGGAATATCTATCATAATATTGTTGTCGCCTCTATCGGCTACATATTGTTGAGAAAACCTTAAATTTCCACCTAGATCGTAAATCGCCAATTGGAAATTGGAGCGTTGCTCTGAAAAATAATGCATTTGCAATAAATCCCCTTTAGTTGGATTTGGGAATACAGAAACCACTCTTTCTAATCCAAAGTCAACGACTACAGCATGATCTTGAATATTTCTTTTACCATCATAATCTACTTGTACCATTCTGTAATAATTTAGGCCAACCAAAGGCGACTCATCCATCAAAGTATAGTTGACAATTTCGCTGGTCGTTCCCTCTCCTTCCTTTTGTCCTAAACGTTTAAAATCCCTACCATTGGCAGAACGTTCTATCACGAAGTAATCATTATTCTCTTCCGAAGCGGTGGACCATTCTAGTTTAACCTCCCTCCCTTTCTTTTCTCCAGTAAAGGAAATCAACTCAACAGGTAATGCGCCACTGATGGTCAGGCCGTAATCTTCTGTCTCACTATAAATGGTATATCCGCAAGGGTCAGGAGGAGCTGATGAATACTTTGACCTAACTCTTAAGGTGGTCACTCCGTTTATCCCCTCGGTTGGTAACGTAATAGATCCAGAGATGCTTGGGCCATCGGAGGAACTAGTGAATAACAACTCTCCTGTATCCTCAAAATCTCCATTTCCGTTTGCATCTACCCAAATTTTCAACTGTTGGCCAACGTAAGTACTGTTTGCAGGGTTTACAAAACTTGCCGTAAAATTATAAGTGTTTCCAGCAGTCACTGCCGCATTATAGGTGTCGCTAAAAACACTAAGCCCTCCTACACAACCATTATCATCATTCAAAATTAAATCCGTTCCTGAGGTTTCTTCTAGTAAAAAACTATAAATATTAGCTCCGGCATTTGCCGATGCAGTACAAACATTCGAGCTTGTTGTTGGTACACAATACAATATCCCAACGGCTACGTCTGTAGAGGCCGTTGAATAATCATTAATGTCATCATTAGATGCTTTGACCCGATAGCTGTAAGTATTGTTAGACTCCAGTGAAATATCAGTAAAAGTGGTCACATTTTCGGTTACAGCCCCTCCCGAAATCTGTTGCCAGGTCGTTCCACTATCCGCGGAACGCTCAATTAAATATCCGGTTTCATTACTCGCATTATCCGTCCAGGAAACATCCATTCCATAAGCATTATTCAAACTTGCCGTTACGCCTGTTGGATCGGTAACAGCCATTGAACTAGCTCCATTCAGCGTATAATTGGAGTGGGCCATCCGGGTGGCGAGTCCATTAACCATTCGAGTATACTGTCCCGCAGTGAATACTCCACCGCAGGCATCTGAGTAATAGGACATAATATTATCAATGTCCGGTGTATAAGTTTCACTATGTACATCTTCCGTGCTATTTCCATCATTTACGAAATTACAACTCCCATCATTACTACCATTTGGATCTGCTTCCGTATCACATAGTAGATCTCCTTTTGTGCTGCAGTTTGCATTCGCTCCGGTACGCGCTACATTTTCAGCGTTGGAGTGTCCATTTCCATTTGATGTTCCATTATGAGTATGCGCTACATCGAAAAAATGGCCGAGCTCATGTACCAGTGTCCCATTTTCATAGGCAGCGGTACAACTATTTCTCATTAAAATATTAAGGGTTCCCTCTAAATTTGAGGGGTAGTATGCATACCCACAAGCTGCAGTACCAGAACTAGTTACGGTATTTGCAAAGTAGATATTAATGGCATCATAGGTAGAATGTGCCGCAGTCATCGTAGCTTCGTCGGCGGAGTCAAAGTCGTACCAATCCGTATCGTCAATATAATTAACGCTAGCAATAAAGAATTCCGCTCCAATTTCTTTATAGTAATAATTAAGGTAAGAAAGACCAATGTTGACATCTTCCATATCTATTCCTCCCGTTCCATCATCCATTCTAATAATGTGTATTCTAATTGGCAAGGCAGTAGTTCCAGCGTTTCTAGTAGCAGCCATTTTATCGATCACATCCAGTGTATAACGCATTTGGGCCTCTGTTTTTGCGGGTGTTCCACAATTGTGGTTGTTTTCAATAGTAGTCCTTTCCATTTCTTGGAGCTTGACTTCTTTTAATTGTTGTTGACTATAGCTTGTCAAGCTAAAAGACAAAGCCAGGCAAAAGGCCAAAATCTTTTTTGAATTCATTTTTTTCATATTATAAGGAGTTAAAAAATAGGTTTTGAGGACATCGCCCGGCAAAAGGCAATACGGTATTATCATCAAATTTGACGTTGATGTAGTATTAATTAGCTATGCCTTAAAAAGACATGGCTAATAACCATCAAAGATGGTTTCCAATAAAAGTTTTGTGTGAAGAATGGGGTAATAGGAAGCGGTCGAGTTTCTAAATTTTTAAAAGAATGAGGATTAGAGGTCCCCAGTAAAAAGATTTACCGCAGGCATACTATGAAACAATATTTTGCATAAACAACCTAGGCAATATATAAATATCGTCAATAACTATACCGACATATTATTATTCTAAAAATATCGCGGTGTAATTACTTTGTTAGATGAATAATTAAAGTCATAACCAACCATCACTTCAAAAGAGCCATCTACATAGGTTCTAAGTTTATTGATGGTATAATCATAAGAAGCTCCAATTCGTAATCCGTTTTGAAGGTAATAGCTCGCCCATATATCAACAGAATCAAAAGAACTGTTTCCTCCTAATTCTCGCGGTTTTAAAGCGGTACGAAAGGAAGCACCAAGCCAAAGGGCTTCATAGAATAAGAACCCAGCATCAATATCAAGTTCAGTTGGAGCACCAATAGCATTTAATGAAGTTGCATCTGTTCTGAAATCACTTAATAAGCCAACGCTTTTAATTAAAATAGAAGGTTTAAAATATATAGCCTCTCCCTTAATGGGCCAGGCGGCCCCGGCTGCTACGAAGTAATGTCTATACGTTTTTGCATTTCGTTCTTCAGCAGCCAGACCTGCGCCATCATTCAAATCGTTCTCTATCAAATTAGGAACAGAAATACCAACGTAATATGTCTTTGTGTAATAAAAAGCACCAGTCCCTACATTAAACAACCAGCGGCTGCCTCCTTGTTCATCAAAAGAAGGATCATCAAATCGTGGATCTTTATATTTTAATAAACTCCAGTCTGTTCGGTAATTTTTTCCACTAGCTTGAACTCCAAGTGATAACTTCCCACTCGCAAACGGAATTCGGTAGGCATATACCCCAGAAAAGTTGGTTGAAGCGGTAGCTCCAATCTTGTCATTGACAATGCTTAGTCCTAGCCCAACTCGTTCTTTAAATGGACTATGGACAGAAACAGACTGAGTTACAGGGCCTCCTTCGATTCCCCACCATTGATTTCTGTAGAGCGCTCTTACTGTTAAATATTCTGGTGAACCTGCAACAGCTGGATTATAAGCCAGGCTGTTGAACATGTATTTGGTATACATCGGATCTTGCTGTGCTGTAGCTATCACAGATAAGCCAAAGAAAAGGCAAAAGACCAGTGAAAATTTTCTCATACTTGTTTGTTTTTGTAACAAAATGATAAGATCCTTAAAAGTCATTTGTTCCTATCATTTTTCTTTTACAAGTCACTCCTGAATTACACTTGATCCAATTAACTATTATTCAATTAATTAAAAATAATAATTATTCACCATGTATTATTCGATCGCTTTCTGCAAAAGATAACATACAAAAAGTCAAAAATCATGCCCTCGAAAAGAGCGGAAGCTGATGAAACAACTCCAACTTCAAGCGCAACTTCAACTACAAAGCGCTCAGTTCGCAACCCACTTTCATATAATTCGCGTAATAAGGGAATTGAAGTTGAGGTTGAGGCCCGCCCGTTCCGGTACGGACTGGTTGCGCTTGAGATTGAATAAGTTATTGAAGAGAAAAGTGAACCAGCCTTTTGTGGTTGAGGAGCTGAGCAAGACCCCCCTAGCTCTGTGCTCCCCAACCTAAAGACTGTTCTTAAATATCTTATCGATGTAGTTGAACGTAACCAGAATACTGTCGTCCTTCTCCATCTTCAATGTAGTAGAAATAGGTACCATCCGGCAAGTCCTTACCTTTCCAGGTCCCCGTCCAAGGATCGTCATTTCGATATCCTTTCTTCAGGTAGACTTCATTCCCCCAACGGTTATATACCCGGACCTCATTATTCGGGAAGTTATTGATTCCCAATATGGTAAAGCCATCATTTACACCGTCTTCGTTTGGAGAGAAACCAGTGTAAACCGTTAATTCGTCGCAATATACATCAATAAATACAGTTGCGGTATCTGTTCCGCTAGAAGTTGCTAAAATATATGTGAAACTATCAAGAGAACCGCAAAATTCTGCATTTGGAATATAGCTAATGGTGAAATCAGGGTTTACAACAGCTGTTCCATATATCGGATCCGTCAGAATGGTTACTCCAGAAAGTGTACCATTTAAGGTATCGTTTCCAACCACGTCAATAATCGTTGCGGTATTAATCAGCCCCGTTGTATCGTCATCCACTGCGACTGGACCTATACCATCTGGATCTAAAATGGTTTCAACAATTAGTATAGTTGTATCGCAATACCCAAATTCATCACAAATTTCATAACAAGCTGTATCCACGCCAATATCGACTCCAGTATATA
>CAZDTI010000453.1:0-6952 GCA_964508085.1 uncultured Saprospiraceae bacterium
GCTTTCTATGCTCAAAGTATTTGAAAAAATAGGTCAATGCGCCCCGATATGACTTTGTCAACATGAAAAGAGCTTGTAAAATATGTAAGAAAGAATTTGCTGGAAGATCTGATAAAGTCTTCTGTTCGCTAGCCTGCAAAAACGATTACAATACTCGGCTACAAAAGGCAACACAGACTGCGGCTAAAAAGATAGATGATATTCTCCATCGCAATCGCTCCATCCTTCTTGAGATCATGGGCAAGCATAAAACGCAGATTAAAATAGACCGCATCATCCTCGATAAAAAGAAATTCAATTTCAACTACATGACCGGCTACTCGATCAACAAGGCTGGAAAATTCTACCACCACATCTACGACTTTTCCTACATGACTTTCAGCTCTGAACAAGTCCTCATTGTTAGAAAGCGAAGTACGACTTAGATCGCAAGAATCCAATACCAGCATATCCCAAATTAATATACATGAAATAACTATCCTAAGGCTCCCAACTACATTCCCTTTGGTTTTTCCAAACAATTCCGCATCTTTGACTAAGAAACAAGGCAAAAACCGATAAAATCTTGCCTCAATTTTTTACAGTCAATTCTTACTAAGTCATTGATTGTCAAAGTCCTTTCCGTAGACTACTCGAATTATTAGCCTTAAATTTGCTAATGATCATGTTTTAGTCATTCCAAAAAATATTTCTTTTTTCGTGGTTTCATTTATTGCTCAGGCGTGAACGCTCACGCCCTTTGTAATGGGTGGATGAGGAAGATAAGGTAGATGGGGTTTCCCACTAACGCGAAATAGCGCGCAAGTGGGAAACCCCATCTACCCATCTACCCATCCACCCATCCACCCTTCACCCCCTATACATTTCACTAACCGAACTCTTGAAAACTAATTTTAAAAGAACCAAGAGTCAAAACTTTATTCCATGACTTTATTCATTTACCTAAGCTTTTTATTACTAAGTCCTACTACCCTCTCGGAAACCATTTACTGGGATGGCGGTGGTAACGACAACCTCTGGTCGAACCCACAAAACTGGGTAGACGATCAGCTGCCGGCTTTCAATGATGATGTAATTATTGATGGCCCTTTTGACGTTTCGTTTATGACAGACGAGTATACTGTTGAATCTGTAGAGCTAAAGAACGGTGCGCTCCTAACCATTATGGAAGGAAAATCTTTGACGACAACCAAGGGTGGTTTCTCCGGAAGTGATGGGGTCCATCTCTCTGGAACAATAGATCAAGTCTCCAAAATTCAAATCAACGGAACACTAAATATTGGAATGGCGGATGCTAATGGAGACGCCATAGATGTTTCTGTAAATTCATTGTTAGAAATTTCATCAACAGGCTTACTAAACATTACGGATGCTGGAAACGATGGAATGGAAATCACTGGAACCGTTCTCAACTACGGAACGATTCATATTGACGACACCCACAACTCTGGAATTAAAACTACGGGTAATTCTAATGATCCAGATTTGATTCACAACTTTGCCGGAGCAACCATCACCCTTTCCAATACCAGCAGCAAAACCATTGATATGGGTGGAGAAATTCCTTTTATAAATGAAGGGACTGTAAACATTCTTGGCGCCACGAACATTGTTTTTTCTTCTGCGGAAGCCCCTTTTACCAATAGCGGAATGTTTAATGCTTCTGGCACCATTAAAACAGAATATTTCATCAATGCAGCGGGCGGAAGTATTGCCATTTCTGATCCAGTAAAAGAATTGGAATTCGACGATACACCAGCGACCGATTTTTCAAACAATACTTTATATTTTGATTTAGAGGGATCGATTGCCATCGATGAACACGATCAAATAAGCGTTAAGGAAGGGGAATTAATTTTACAGAATGCCCAATTAGAAATTAGTGGAATTTATACGCCAGAAATTGGTGATGAGTTTTTATTGATCCGAAAATTCGGTTCAGGACCAATCACAGGTACTTTTACTAACCTTCCGGAAGGCACCGGTTTCTTCGCTAATGGTGCTTACTTTGTCATCAGTTACGAAGGTGGTAATGGAAATGACTTGTTGCTGACCGCTCAACAATCTCCGCTCGCAGACATTGACAATGACGGTTATTTCAACGATGAAGATTGTGATGATTTTAACGCAGATATAAACCCGGCAGCAGTTGAGATTCCAAATAATGACGTTGATGAAGACTGTGATGGCATTGCACTTATCATCGATGCGGATAATGATGGTTTTAACTCTGATGAGGATTGTGATGACACCAATTCAGCAATCAATCCAGATGCCATTGAGATTCCAAACAACGATATTGATGAGGACTGTGATGGCATTGCGCTTATTATCGATGCAGATAATGATGGCTTCAATTCTAATGAGGACTGCGATGACTTTAATAACACGATCAATCCAGCGGCGGAAGAAATTCCAAACAATGGTATTGATGAGGATTGCGATGGGATGGATTTGCTGACTGGAATCAATGACCTTAATACTTTCGACATAAAGGTTTTTCCAAATCCGACAAAAGGTTTAGTTCAGGTATTTATTGGAAATAACAATGCAACTACATTATCACTGAAGGATATGAATGGTCGGGTACTCTTGGAAGAGAATTTTGAATCTGAGGCAGTTTTGGATTTGAATGGATTTGGGGCTGGGGTTTACTTATTGGTCGTTCAGGCTGCTGATAGCATTGGTGTGGCGCGAGTGGTGAAAATTGATTAAAACAATTTTATTTCGGATAACTTATTATATTTTTAGGGCGATGCTTTCTTGGAAGGTATCGCCCTTTTCTTTAGGGAATGCTCCTCTCCTATCTGTATCAGGTACATAGAGTAAATTCCCAACTACTCAAATATAGCAACCACTCTTGCAGGCGCAGCTGAAGCACCGACAATTTTCAATGGAAAAACGGCAACCTTAAAACCCGTGTAAGGAAGTTCATCCAGATTCACTAATTGCTCCATATGGCAATATTCTTTTCTTCTTCCTACCAAATGAGCTTCCCAGAACAATTCAGAATTTCCAGTTTCCTTAGCTTTCTTAAGCATATAAGGGAGCGGTAAATCCCATCCCCAGGAATCTATCCCCATTACTTTTATTCCTTTGTCGATAAGCCATTCTGTTGCCTCGGCACTCATTCCCGTGCCTACTTTATGAAAATCCTTAGTCCCATTGAATTTATCTCTGCCGGTTTTTATAAGCACAATCATTCCTTTCTCTATCGTCAAATTATTTTCGTCCAGAAAGGTTTCGATGTCCTTTACGGTAATAGGATCAAAATCCACTTTGTGTTTCATGTCAACGACCAATCCTTCCGCGTAGCACCATTCTAAAGGAATTTCGTCAACTGTTTTTGATTTCTTTCCTGCGGTTGTTGGAGAATAATGCCAGGGCGCATCGATGTGCGTTGTTGAATGAACGCCCATTTTCTGAATCGTATCATCTGCCCAGCCTTCAAAATGTTTAGGAAATAGTCTAAACGGTAACCCCAAAACTCTTATCAACCATCTTGCTTTTCGATGTGGCTTATGTTTGATTTTGACTTTCATAAACCAGGGATCGGACTTGTTGTACTTTATGGGCTTTGATAAATCTACTATTTTCATTGAGTTTTGTTTTTGTTTTGATGAACATCTTGAGATACCTCCAGTTGTCAGCTTTTGCTGGAGATTGGTTGGAAGTATAATTTTCGCTACCGTTGTATTTTTTTAAATTTTGCGATCCAATAGTATTCTAATTCTATCCACTCGATTTCTTCTAATTGATAATTTAGCAGTTCCGCAAATTCTTCTTGACTTGGAAAATTCTTAACAACCTCAAATTCTTTCCCTGATTTCAATCGTCTTAATTGGTACTGATTTCCATTCTCATCAATTCTATTTATTGGCGTACTACTTCCTTTTACATATTTATTGTCAATGAAAATTAACTCACTCGAATTATTGATTTGATTTAGACATGTCTTCAAAAAGTCTTGAATATCTTCCTTCTTTATGTGCGACCAAATAAAGCCACCAAATAAACCGTCTAACTTTGATTCTCGATTTCCTAAGGTAGTTAAATCACTAATTTCAAACGCTACGTTATTCCGTGGAAATATTTTTTGTTCAGCAATTTCTATTACTTCTTTATTGATGTCAATTGCCAATATTGATTTACAATTTTTTGCTAAATATTCAGTCCAAAATCCTGTTCCACAAGCAACTTCAAAGATTTGTTTATGGTGAAATTGGTTTTCTAAGTATTCTTTTATTTCCAACAAATCATTTTGTCTTTCTGGTTTTTGATAAACCAATTCATATTCATTTGCCCGCTGCTTATAGTACTCAATTTGTTGTTTCATTTTTTATATATCGTTTACTCAAAAATGTTTGTTATATCTTGTACTGTTCGTCCTATTGATAAGGAATAAAGGCAACTTCTTCTGTTTATGGCCTTTAATTAGACGTTCTCACCGACGAAGATAAATGAAAAAAACCGACTTTTATATATATCCAATTCTCTTTTCTATATCGTTCAAATTTCTTTTCCAGGGTATCTTTGTAATGTCTTTTAGGCAAAACGATACTTCTGAAAAATGGACAGTTTCAGCCGATTTGGTTTTTTATTTAAAAAAGGATTATTACCTTCAATCGGGTTAAAATTTCAGCGTAGCCTCTTCCTATTTTCATTTTTTCAATGGAAATTTTACTGAGGAGATTACTGGTAACAATGACATTTCACAACTAACACTTAACCAGTTTTACTTTTTATAATAAAGACAAAAATGAATGTTTTAAAAAACAGAAAAGGCAAAGTAGATTTTCGATTACAAAGAATGGAAAATATCTACGACCGAGCCGGTGGTGGAACTGATACTGCTCATAGGCATGATTATTATACGGTTTTATTGGTCGAAAAGGCAGAGGGTTTTCACATTGTGGACTATAATAAATTTGCATTTGATTCTTTCGAGGTACACTTTGTAAGCCCAGGACAAGTTCATCAAGTAGGGTTAACAGAAAGACCGAAAGGAAGTGTGATGACTTTTACCAGAAACTTCTTAATGGAAAATAACATCCCTGAAAGTTTTATTTCCAACATTAACTTATTTCAGAATTTTGGCAATACTCCCCCTTTGAAATTGGACCAAGAAACTTTTCAAAGATTGAGTAAAATCATTGATGAGATGGAAAGTTGTCTGACCCTTGATTTGAATTATGGTTCACGGGCAGCAGGAGCTTTGTTGCAGCTATTTTTTATTTATTCTAACAATAGTTCAGCGTTAAATACGAATCAATTGGATGAAGAAAATGCAGGGGTTTGTATTCTAAGGGATTTCAAAAAATTAGTAGAGGAAAAGTATAGAGAATGGCATAAAGTGAAAGAGTATGCTTCCGAACTTCATATATCAACAAAACACTTGAGTCAAACCGTTAAAGACCTTACTGGAAAAGTAACTAAGGAGCACATTCAAGACCGATTAGCATTGGAAGCAAAACGGCTTTTACTGCATACCAGCCTCTCTATCAAGGAAGTAGCTTATGAAATTGGCTTTGAAGAACCTTTGCATTTTAGTGGTTTTTTCAAAAAGCGAGTCGGTGTTTCACCAAGTCAGTTTCGACAGAGCAAATAGTCCGTTTTTTGCAATTCCGACATTTTTATATGTTTCCAAGACTTTTATATATCTTCTTATTAACTGTTTCTCTGCACCTTTGTATTATCGATAATCAACTTATTCAACCTAAAATAAAGCAATCATGGATCGGAAAAATTTCTTAAAAAAATCATTACTGGGTGTAGCTGGAGTTGCCACAGGAAATTCTATGCTAAAAGCCAATAATGTCAAATTAAAAAATTCGACCTACGACAAATTGATAAAGCAGGTCGGGTTCAATCATTTACCTAATAAAGAATTTAAAACAATGAAATCAGTATTGCATAAAGCCGACACAAGAGGCCATGCCAACCACGGATGGTTAGACTCTCACCATACTTTTTCTTTTGCCAATTACTACAATCCTGAAAGAATGAACTTCGGCGTTCTTAGGGTCTTAAATGATGATGTAGTGCAAGGTGGAAAAGGATTTGGTAGACATCCCCACGACAATATGGAAATTATTTCCATCCCTTTGCAAGGTGATTTGGAACATAAAGACAGTATGGGAAATACTGCGATCATCAAGCAGGGAGATGTGCAGGTAATGAGTGCCGGGACAGGCGTTTACCATAGTGAGTACAATAAAAACAAAGAGGACGAAGTACGTTTTCTTCAAATTTGGATGTTTCCTAACCAAAAGAATGTGACGCCTAACTATGGCCAAATTACTTTGGAAACAGGTAAGATGAAAAATGATTTCCAACAGATTCTATCTCCTAATCCGAATGACGAAGGCGTATGGGCACACCAAAATGCCTGGTTTAGTATCGGCGAATTTGAAAATGGCTGTGAAAAGACTTACCAATTAAAAGATCGTAAAAATGGTGTTTATGCTTTTGTCTTGGAAGGAGCTGTCAATATCGAAGGACAAAATTTAGCTAAACGGGACGGTTTTGGAGTCTGGGATACAGAAAGCATTACGGTCAAAGCGACGAAAGATGCCAAAATTTTATTGATGGATGTACCAATGCAATTAAATTAAGATGATGGAAAGTATCGAAATAAAAAGACCAACTGTTCAAACGGATATTCATCCATTGATACAGAAAAGATGGAGTCCTTTGGCTTTTGCAAATAAGTCAATAGAGGATAAGAAAATGGAAGAACTGTTTGAAGCGGCGAGTTGGGCGGCAAGTGCTTACAATGAACAGCCCTGGCAATACATTTATGCACACCGAGGTACGGAGGGCTTTGAACAACTTTGGTCCTGTCTGGCTCCAGGTAATCAGCCCTGGACAAAATCAGCAAGTGTACTTTTTGTCGCTATTCACAACAATACTTTCACAAATACAGGGAAGCCTAACCATTGGGCTTCCCACG